>CAMPBN010000027.1 GCA_946638265.1 uncultured Bacillota bacterium | reverse complement strand
TCGGAAGCCGCGAGAGAGTGAAGGAAGTGGCGGACGCTGCCAAAGCATATGGCATTCCCATCAGAGTGGGAGTCAACGGGGGCTCGCTGGAAAAAGATATTCTGGAGCGTGACGGCAGTGTGACCGCAAGAGGTCTGGCAGACAGCGCTTTAAGAAACCTGGCGCTTCTGGAAGATATGGGATTTTACGATATGGTCTTTTCCATCAAATCTTCCGATGTAAGGATGAATTTTGAAGCCTGCAGGCTGGCAGCGTCGGAAACCGAATATCCGATGCATATAGGCGTTACCGAAGCAGGCACCTCGGAGATGGGACAGATAAAAAGCGCTGCAGGTATCGGCGCATTGCTGCTTTCGGGCGTGGGCGACACGATGAGAGTTTCGCTGACGGCTCCGCCTGTAGAGGAAGTGCGTTATGCCCAAAAGCTTTTGAAGGCTATAGGCATCAGAAAGGGAGGCATAGATTTTGTATCCTGTCCGACCTGCGGACGCACTGCAGTGGACCTCAGAGCCATGGCAGAAGAGGCTGAAAAGGCATTGAAAGACATAGACGAAAGTCTCGGGCGCGAGGGCAAAAGCCTGAAAGTAGCCATTATGGGATGTGCCGTCAATGGCATAGGTGAAGGAAGAGAAGCAGACTTTGGTATTGCCGGCGGCAGCGGCGAAGCGGTGCTTTTTTCAAAGGGAGAGATTCTGAAAAAGCTGCCGGAAAAAGAAGCCGTGCCGGCGCTTAAAAAAATCATAGAATCTTCTTTAAGAAAATAGCGGAACGAAAATGAAAGAAGCAGTACGCACCTGCTTTTTTCATTAAAAATATAAGGAAATATAATGTTTGGATTTATTGAGAATACCGTAGATTTTGAAAAAATTGCAAAATATCCGAAAGACCGGCTGAGATGCAAGCCTCTGGCTACCACGCTGGACAAGAAAAATATGTCGCTCTGCCTGAAGCTGGAGCTGAATTTTATCATCCCTTACCAGGAGTCTGAAAAGATGAAAGCAGTGCTTCTGGCGTCTTCGGAGGGTCTGAAGGATGTAAAAATTGAATATAAATACAGCGATATCATATATAGCGAAGAAGATATAATCAATTTTTCGCTGGAGCATATCATAGCTGAGATAAACGGAAAATATTCTTCTATCACCCGGACCATACGCAAGGATTCGGGCAGGATAGAGGGGGATACCGTCTTTTTTGATGCGCTCGGTGAAAGGGTGACCGAAAGGCTGAACAGCGAAGTTTCAGCGCTTTTTGCAAGGATACTCAAGCGCGACTTTGGCATCGAAAAAAACGTGGTTTTCCAAAACGACGAAGAAGCAGCCAGAAAGCTGGAAGAGCACAACGAAAAGCTGCTGCAGGAGGAGCTTCGGGCCGCCGAGAAGAAGGCGGAGGATGCGAAGAACGATCCGGAGCTTGAAAGACGTGCACGCGAAGCTGCAGACGCAGCCGCAGGACGTTACGGCGGCCAAGGAGGCGGCGCCCGTCAGGGAGGCGGCAATGGAGGCGGATGGCGCCGAAAGGATGCCTACCAGCCTGTGAACGGCAATGTCATCATGGGAAAAGCCGTGCCGGAAGATGCATATTTTACGGAAATAAAGGAGCTTGAACCGGAATCCGGAAAAGTGAATGTCAAGGGCATGATATTTGCGTTTGACCATAGAGAAACCAAAAATGGAAAGGTCCTTGGCAGCATATCCATCACAGACGGAAAGAGCTCCACAGGCCTGAAGATGTTCTGCGTGCCCGAAAAATGGAAAGATATCGAAAAACACCTTTCCGTAGGCGACTACATCAGAATTTCCGGTGAAGCGCAGATGGACACATGGGAAAATTGCCTGAACATCATGACTGATTCCATCGAAAAAGGGCAAAGACCCGAAGGCAGAAAAGATACTGCCGAAGAAAAGAGGGTGGAGCTCCACATACATACCAAGATGAGCGCCATGGACGGCCTGAACGAAGTCTCCAACCTGGTGCACACTGCAGCTATGTGGGGACAGCCTGCTGTAGCTATCACAGACCACGGCGTGGTACAATCCTTCCCGGACGGTGCCAAGCAGCAGGCAAAAGAAGAAAAAGCGGGACGCCACATCAAGCTGATCTACGGTGTGGAGGGCTACCTCATCGAAGACAAAGGCTTTACCGACGAAGAAGGCAATATCGACTACAAAAAGCCAAGGTCGTACCATATCATCCTGCTGGCAGCCACGCAGGAAGGACTTAAGAACATCTACAAGCTGGTGTCATACTCACACCTCAACTATTTTTACAAAAAACCGCGACTTCCGCGTTCCGTCATCGAAGCGAACAGAGAAGGCATCATCATCGGTTCGGCCTGCTCGGCGGGCGAGCTCTACGATGCGGTGCTAAACGACGCAAGCGACGAAGAACTCGAAAAGATCGCATCATTTTATGATTATCTGGAGATTCAGCCGCTGATCAACAACCGTTTCCTCACCGAAGAAAGTGTCACATCCAAAGGGGAAATCATCCCGCGCAGAGTGCAGGATCAGGAAGGACTCCGGGACATAAACAGGCGCATCGTGGCATTGGCAGACCGCCTGGGCAAGCCTGTCGTGGCCACCACAGACTCCCACTACGCGGAGCCTGAAGATGCCATCTATCGCAACATCCTGATGGCGGGCATGGGCTATAAGGATGCGGAAGACGGCGAAGGCCTCTATATGCGCACTACTGACGAAATGCTGGAAGAATTCGCATATCTTGGCGAAGAGACAGCAAAGCGCGTCGTAGTCGAAAACACCCAAAAAATTGCAGATATGGTAGACGGCAGCATTCTGCCTGTGCCAAAAGGAAAATTCCCGCCGCGTATCGAAGGCGCAGTGGAAACTTTGAAAAAGACCTGCTACGACAGGGCTCATGCCATGTACGGCGACCCGCTGCCGCCATATATCCAGGAGCGATTGGACAAAGAAGTAAACTCCGTATGCGATAACGGCTATGCCGTGATGTATGTTTCAGCCCAGATGCTGGTAAAAAAATCAAATGACGACGGCTATCTGGTAGGTTCACGAGGATCTGTAGGTTCTTCATTTGCTGCTACCATGGCAGGCATCACGGAAGTAAATCCGCTGCCGGTGCATTATATATGTCCAAAGTGCAAAAGGCTCGACTGGGGCGACGACCTCTACGGCGCAGGCGAATACGATTGCGGAAACGATATGCCGGAAAGAGAATGTCCGGATTGCGGCACGATGATGAAACGTGAAGGCTTCACCATTCCTTTTGAAACATTCCTCGGATTTGAAGGTGACAAGGAGCCTGATATCGACCTTAACTTTGCAGGCGAATACCAGCCGGTGGCGCATCGCTATGTGGGCGAAATCTTCGGCGAAAAGAATGTGTTCAAGGCAGGTACCGTTGGCACCGTGGCAGACAAAACCGCCTACGGCTATGTGATGAAATATCACGAGGAAAGGGGTATCCCTATCAACAAGTATGAGGCAGACCGCCTGGCCAAGGGCTGTACGGGCGTAAAGCGCACTACGGGCCAGCATCCGGGAGGCATGGTAATCTGCCCGGACGACCACGAAATATACGAATTCTGTCCGGTGCAGCATCCTGCAAACGATGCATCAAGCGGCATTATCACCACGCATTTTGATTACCACAAGATCGACGAAAACCTGCTGAAACTGGATATTCTTGGCCACGATGTGCCGTCCATGATCAGGCATCTGCAGACGCTGACCGGCATCGACCCGCAGGATACGGACCTGTCTGACAAGGACGTACTCAAAATATTTAACGGCATTGAATCTCTGGGCATAGAAGACCCGGACTACAAATACACTCATGGCAGCTATGCCATTCCGGAGTTTGGAACTTCGTTTGTACGCAAGATGCTCGACGACACCAAACCGGACAAGTTTGCGGATCTGGTGCGCCTTTCGGGATTTTCACATGGTACAGGCGTTTGGATAGGCAATGCGCAGGAATTCATCGTTTCCGGCCAGGCTACCATGAAAGAAGTAATATCCACCCGAGACGACATTATGAACTACCTGATCCTGAAGGGTCTGCCAAGCGGCACGGCATTTAAGATCATGGAGAATGTCCGTAAAGGAAAGGTGGCCGCAGGCAAGTGCGAAAAATGGGATGAGTGGAAGGCTCTGATGAAGGAAAACAATGTTCCTGACTGGTATATCCAGTCCTGCCAGCGCATTGAGTACATGTTCCCGAGAGCCCATGCCGTGGCTTATGTTATGATGTCATTCCGTCTGGCATGGTTTAAGGTGCATTATCCTGCATCATTTTATGCCGTATATTTCACCACCAAGTGCGCAGACTTTGATGCGGCAGTCATCCTTCGCGGAAAGGAAGCCATCCTCAAGGAGATGGAGCTGATAGACGCCAAGGGTAACAACGCTTCAGCCAAAGAAAAGGACAAGGTGACCGTATTTGAAGTGGCCTACGAAATGCTGGCAAGAGGATACGAATTTGAAGCACCGCAATTTGGCCTTTCAGATGCTGCAAGGTTTAAGATTCATTATGCGGATCCGGCTCCGCAGGGCGAATACGACTTCAAAGATAATGACAGAGGAAACGGCAGGGACTACGGCAGAAATGCGGAGCCGAAAGTCGGAAGACCGCGCGTGCTTTTGCCTTTCATGGCACTTGAAGGCATGGGTGAAACCGCTGCAAAGTCTCTGGTGGAAGGTTATGAAGAAAAGCCTTATGAGACAGTGGAAGAAATCCGCATCCGTGGCGGGCTCAACAAAAGCTGCGTGGAGGTACTGCGCAATAACGGACTTTTGAAAGGGTTGCCGGAAACAGATCAGCTGTCCATGTTCTAGCATAAGCAAAAGACTCAAAACGGGCTGCCGCAAGGCAAAGCCCGTTTTTGCATCTTATGCGGCGAATTTGGGAATATTCTGAAAAAATGTTGAAAAGCCGCTAAATTTGTGCTAATATCTCAAGTAAGACCGTTATTTGTGATGAGGATGTCATATGGACAGGTGAGAGCAATGACTAAAAAGGTATCGATGGATGCGATGGAAGAAACAAGACTCAGGGCAATGGAATGTCTGGCAGACGATTTCATTGCCGTTTTTGCTGCAAATCTTGATAAAAATGAAATTGAAGTTTTGAAAAGGCCGGAGTATTTTGAGGAATTTTCGGCATTTTTGCCGGAAAAGCCCACATACGATCAGGTCATTTCCACTATGGGTAAAAATGCTCTTCATCCGCAGGACAAGACCAGGTTTGATTATGCCATGTCCCGCGCTTCCATCATCAGCAAGATGCGAAACACCCGCTCGTTTGAAGTAAACTACCGGACGATTACGGACGGAAAAGAAACGCATTTCCAAAACAGGGTGATAGTGACAAATGCAGAACTCGGACAGCGCAGTATCATCTTAGGCATAAAAAATGTGGAGGAGGAAGCAAAGCAGGAAATGCTGCGCAAGGAACAGACTTCCATCATCAACAAGCTGATGAATGACTACGACTGTATCATGCATGTGGACCTTGAAAATCCTATTCCGACCTACTACAAAATTGAAGATTTTTATGTAAACCTGATTAACAGATGGCAGGGAAGCAAAGATTTTTGGAGCAGATTGGAACACTACGCCGCAGACGTTGTATATGAAGACGACAGGGAAAAATTCCTTGAAAGCCTGAACCCGGAGATCATCACAGCCAAGATCAAAGAAGACGGCATATATTTCATCAATTACCGTGCCATCATTAACGGAGAAATTGAGTACTACCAGATGAAGATCATAGGAAATCCGACTTCGCTGGGCAGTATTGTGGTGGGTATCAGAAACAGTGACCTTGAATACAGGGCTGCCGCTTTGAAATATGAACAGTCCGCCATCATCGCCGTGCTGACATCCGACTACGACTGCATCGGATATGTGGATTTGATGGAAAACAAGATCAAATTCTACAAAAATAGCGACGAGATTTCCGAATATATTCCGGGGTGGGATGAGGAAGAAAATTTCTCCGAATGCATGAAAAAATTCGCTACCCTGATCAAAAGCAAGAGCGAAAAGAAAGAATTTATGGATACTGCAGTGCCGGAAAGCCTGGCCAAGAAGATCAAGAAAGACGGATTCTTTCTGGACAAAGTGCTGCTGGCATTGGGAGACAAAGAAATTTATTATGATGTAAAAGTGGTGCCGGACGCATCTAGATTCGGCTGCGTGGTAATCGGCTTTGTCAACAGTGACAGCAACACCCGAGAAGAGCAAAGGCGCCATGAAATTGAGTCTCTGGCCACGGCACGCCACGAATTTCTCTCGAGAATGTCTCATGACATCCGTACGCCTATCAACGGCGTTATCGGTATGCTGGAGGTGGCAAAGCGCGCTATCGGAGATAATGAAAAGCTGATGAAAGCGCTCGAAAACGTTGACATTTCGGCTCACCATCTCTTTGCGCTGGTAGACGATGTGCTGGATATGACCCGTATCGAAAGCGGCTCGGTGGCACTCAAAAATGACAGCATGGATCTGCGAATCATGCTTGACAGCTTTATGTCCATTGCGGGAGGTCAGCTGATCGGAAGAGATCTGAATGTGGTGGAAGAGTTTGGCGAAATCCGCCATCCGTTTGTAATTTCGGATGAGCTGCGCATACGCCAGATACTTCTCAATATCATGAACAACGCTATCAAGTTTACACCGGACGGGGGCAGCATCTATGTGAGAGCAAAAGAAGGAGACCCTGTGCCGGGAGAGAAGAACAAGATCAATTATATCTTTGAGATAGAAGATACCGGCGTGGGGATGTCAAAAGACTTTGTAAATCACATCTTTGAGACATTCTCGCAGGAGAAGATCGGTGCACGCACCAAATATTCGGGTACGGGTCTTGGTATGTCCATTACCAAAAAATATGCGAATATGTTTGGTGCCAAAATTGAAGTGGACAGCAGGCTGGACCAGGGGACACGCTTTACTCTTACGTTCCCTCTTGAAGTGGATACGGAAAGAAATGCCGGTCCTATCCTGCCTGCGGAAATCCCGACCGAGTTTATTACTTCGCTTGAAGGCACACGTATTATGATCGTGGAAGATAACGATATCAATATGGAAATTGCGCATACGCTGCTGGAGACTGAGGGCGCCATTATCACGGAGGCTGAAAACGGGCAGGTGGCACTTGATATCTTTATGGACAATCCTGAGGGCAGCTTTGATGCTATCCTGATGGATATAATGATGCCTATCATGGACGGACTGGAGGCAACACGCCGCATTCGCCAGAGCGGCAAGGGCGATGCCATGACCATCCCTATCATAGCGCTGACCGCGAATGCCTTTGACGAAGACAGGCGAAAGGTTCTGGATGCGGGCATGAATGCGCATCTGACCAAGCCTCTTAATATGAAGACCATGGTAAAAACCCTCACATACTACATCGTGAAGCAGGACAAGGGCTAAAAAAGCGGAAAAAGCTTTGGATTTCGGGAAAAAGCTTCGGAAATCCCCTTGCTTTTCGGGAAAAAGTGTGATAAATTGTTAATGTTAGATATGGTAAGACTTGAAGAGTGGATTCCCGTCCACTCTTCTGATTATGTTCGGAGGAAATTTTGGCAAAACAAAAGATAAACGAAGTAGTAGAACGCATACTTTCGGGCTTTCTGGAAAAGCAGGGTCTGGCTCTCTGGAACACTGAGTTTGTAAAAGAGGGTAAAGACTGGTATCTGAGAGTATTTATCGAACCTGAAGAGGGCAGCGAAAAGGAATATATCGGCACCGAAGATTGCGAGACAGTTTCGCGCTACCTGTCAGACAGACTTGATGAAGAGGATCCGATATCTCAGGAGTATTTCCTTGAAGTATGTTCCCCGGGCCTGGACAGACCGCTCATAAAAGAAGAAGATTACAGGCGGTTTGCCGGGAAAAAAGTGGATGTCAGTCTGTACAGCGCTTTTGAGGGGAAAAAGAATTATGAAGAGGTGACGCTGCTGGGACTCAAGGAAAATATGCTGGAAGTGGAATATGTTCCCACTGCTCCGCCTCCAAAAAAGGGCATGAAACCTAAGACAGGAGAGCCGGTTATCCTGAAAATACCGTTTTCGAACGTTTCAAAGGTAAAGCTTTCCGTGATTTTTTAATAAAAGCAAAGGAGAATAGCAATGAATAGAGAATTTATCGAAGCTATTGAAGATCTTGAAAAAGAGAAGCAGATATCAAAGGACATATTGATCGATGCCATCGAATCTGCACTGGTTTCGGCATATAAGAAAAACTACGGTACCAGCCAGAATGTGCGCGTCAACATCGACAGAGAAGAAGGCGACATTGATGTTTATATGTGCAAGGACGTAGTGGAAGAGGTTGAGGATGAAATGTATCAGATCAGCCTTGAAGATGCAAGGGAATTTGACCCGCGCTATGAAATTGGCGATGTGGTGGAATGGCAGGTAACTCCGAGAGACTTCGGACGTATCGCAGCCCAGACTGCAAAGCAGGTAGTGGTACAGCGCATCAGAGAAGCAGAGCGCGGAATGGTATATGACGATTACAGCCAGCGCCAAGGCGAACTGGTAACAGGTACGGTTCAGAGAATTTCCGGAGGCACCATCTTTGTGAACATGGGAAGAACCGAAGGTATCCTGGCCGTTTCCGAGCAGGTACCGGGAGAGCATTACCAGATCAACGACCGCATCAAGGTCTACATCATGGATGTGCGCCGCACTACCAAAGGACCGCAGGTTTTCCTTTCAAGAAGCCATCCGGGACTGGTAAGAAGATTGTTTGAACTGGAAGTGCCTGAAATCGAAGACGGCATCGTAAAGATTCAGAATATCGCAAGAGAAGCAGGTTCACGTACCAAGATCGCAGTCTGGACCGAGGACGAAAATGTGGATCCGGTAGGCAGCTGCGTAGGCCCGAGAGGCGTGAGAGTTCAGACCATCGTGGACGAGCTGGGCGGAGAAAAAATCGACATCATCGTATGGAGCGACGATCCGGAAGAGCTGATTGCCAGCGTGCTTTCACCTGCCAAGGTGGAAAAGGTAATCATATCCGATACCGAAAAGGCAGCGACCGTTGTTGTGCCTGACTTTCAGCTTTCACTGGCCATCGGTAAGGAAGGCCAGAACGTGAGATTGGCAGCCAAGCTTTCCGGATGGAAGATAGATATCAAGTCACATACCCAGTATGAGGAAATGGGAGATATCGAATATTACGATGAAGAGGCACCGGCTGAAGAGGCTGATGCTCCGGAAATCGTAGAAACCGAAGAGGCTTAGGACTCATGGGAAAAGCTAAAGAAGTGCCTATGCGAAGATGCTGTGGCTGCATGCAGTCAAAGCCAAAGGCAGAACTGATCAGAATATGCGGCGGCGAAGGATTTGCCTTCATCGATATGGAAGATAAGGGCAGCGGCCGGGGCGCATATCTTTGCAGAGATAAAAAATGCGTGGAGTCAGCCAGAAAGAAAAGAGGCATCCAGCGCAGCATACGCAAAGAAATCAGGCAGGATATTTTGGATAAGCTTTTCGCAGAAGTGGAAGAAATGCTTTAACGGCATTTGGAGAGGCAGGCCGGATTTGAAGAAAAAAATCGAAAGTCTTCTTGGTTTTGCGGCCAGGGCCAGGGCGATACGCTCGGGCAGCGGAACATGCAGTATCGAGATCAAAAGAGGGAAGGCAAAGCTTTTGATCATCGCAGAAGATGCTGCGGAAAACACCGTGAAGAAGATGAGCGGTGAGGCAAAGTCAAGAGGCGTGGAATACAGGATTTACGGCAGCTCGGATGAACTTTCCCACATTACGGGCCAGAGCGGAAAGGCGACGTTTGTTATAACGGATGCCAATTTCGCGGAGTGCATACTTGCCGAAATTGACGAAAAGTAGGAGGTGGTTCAATGACAATGAAGGTACATGAACTGGCAAAAGAACTTGGAATAAGCAGTAAAGAAATGATTGAGAAGGCGGCAGGCGCCGGAATACAGGTAAAGAGCCACATGAGCACACTTGATGATGCTCAGGTAAATACACTTCGCAATCTTTCTCAGAAATCAAATACAGAGACAAAGATAGTAAAGGTAACACCTAAAAAAGAAGAAGTAAAAGATACAGAACCAAAGGTAGTGGTGAAGAAGGCAAACATCCCTATGCCTGCAGTACCTGCAAAGGCAAGACCTGCTCAGGCGGGCGGTGCGACAGCGGGACATATGCCGGGTGGAAAGATGATGCCTATGGGAAAACCGGTGCCGTATGACAGCACCAAGACCCGCCCGCCGCTGGGTAAGCCGGTGGCATCCAAGGCTCTCGACGAAAGAGAAGCTGCAAGAGCGGCAGCAAAAGCGGGAGAAGCACCTGCAGCTGAGGTAAAGAAGCCTGAGGCAGCCCCTGCAGCAGCTCCGGCTCCGGCAAAGGTAGAAGCACCTGCTAAGCCTGCAGCACCGGAGACTCGCGGCCAGACACTGAAGATCATCAAGAAAGCCGAGGAAGTGACCAAGGAGGCTCCTGTTCCAAGACGTGACCCTGAAGCCCGCCAGAGCAGACCTCAGGGTGGCAGCAGAAATTTCGACAGAAAGGACAGACCTGAAAGAGACGGAAGACCGGAAAGAACAGGTGACAGACCGCGCCGTGAAGGCCGTTTTGAGCGTCCACAGGGCGGAAACCGTCCTGCTGTTCCCCGCAGAGACGATGCACCTGCCATGGGCGGAATAGGCGGAGCTCGCGGAAAGCGTGACGATTATTCCCACGGCAAGGACAGAGATAAGGAAAGAGAAGAAAAGAACTTCGATCGCCGCGAAAACGGCAAAGGCAGAGGCAAGGCTCCGAAGAATCTGGAGAAGGCTAAAGCCAAGAAGCATATCAAAAAGGAAAAGGTGGTGGAAGAGCCGACCATCAATATGGAAGAATTGCCAACCGGTACCGTTGTTATCAACGTTCCGATCACTGTAGGCGGATTCTGCGAGCAGACCAAAGTGTCTCTCAACACAGTGATCATGTCGCTGATGAAGATGGGTACCATGGCCAATATCAACCAGAATCTGGACGAATTGACAGTACAGGTGCTGGCTGATGAACTGGGCATTTCCATTGCCATCGACAAGGTTCAGGAAGACGAAG
>CAMPBN010000026.1 GCA_946638265.1 uncultured Bacillota bacterium | reverse complement strand
AAGATACAGCGTTTCCCGCATAGACTACCCGCAGAAAATTAAAATCAAGGGCAAGGCTGAAGATTTGGCTCAGGTGGAATTTATCAGAGCCAGAGATGTGGATATCAGTGATGTAACGACCACGTCCAAATTGCCAATCGCACCGATTCTTACAGACGGTATCTACGTGGCGGAAGAGTCCAAAAATCTTTCGGTTTACGTACTTATAGACAATGTGGCGGCCAAGGAAGTGGCTTTTGACACTTCCGCCATTTCGATGCTTGGGCTTGGAGAAGGCCTGCAGGCACATGTGGATACGACGGAGATTACGCTTTCCCTGAGAGGCAGCGAAAATCAGATCAATTCCGCAACGGCGGCAGATGTTCTGCTTCAGGCGGATCTGACGGGACTTGGCGAGGGCACACACCTTGTCAGCCTTACGTCCACATATTCCAAGCCGTTTAAGAGCGTGGAGATCATACCTGCCCAGGTGCAGATAACCATCAGCCAGTCGGGGCAGTAGCGCGAAAGCGGGAAGAGGCGCCAAAGGTGCCTGACACATAGACCAAGATTAGGAGAGAATTCACAAATGGGAAGATTGTTCGGAACAGACGGAGTAAGGGGCATTGCCAACAAGGAGCTGACCCCGGAACTGGCATTTAATCTGGGAAAAGCCGGAGCTCATGTTCTGTCCAAGAAAAAGGAAAGACCGGTCATTTTGATCGGCAAGGATACACGAATTTCGGGAGATATGCTGGAAGATGCGCTTTCGGCAGGCATCCTGGCAGTGGGAGGCAATGTTATAAAGGTGGGCGTTCTGCCGACACCGGCCATTGCATATCTGGTAAAGCATTACAAGGCAGATGCGGGAGTGGTTATTTCCGCATCCCACAATCCGTTCGAGTATAACGGTATCAAATTCTTCAACGGCAAAGGCTTCAAACTCGACGATGCCATTGAAGAGGAAATCGAAGATATCATTATTCGCAATATCGATGTAAACAGCCATATCACGGGTGACCGTCTGGGCAGATGCCTGGAGGGCGCGGAGGACGCGCAGACGCTTTACGCAGACTTCCTCAAATCCTGCATGGACGTGGATATCAAAGGCATGAAGCTGGTGCTGGATTGTGCCAATGGCGCATCCTATGCCGTTGCGGAGAGAGTGTACAGAGAACTGGGAGCAGACATCACTGTTATAGGCAACACTCCCGACGGAGTCAATATCAATGACGGCTGCGGCTCCACCCATCCGGAGAAGCTGCAGAACATGGTAATAGCCACCGGTGCCGATCTGGGACTGGCTTTTGACGGCGATGCCGACAGGCTCATTGCAGTGGACGAGAAGGGCCGCGTTATCGATGGCGACAAGACTATCTGCATCTGTGCGCGTATGCTCAAAGAAACGGGCAAGCTGGCAGGCAACAGAGTAACAGCCACGGTTATGAGCAATCTGGGTTTCCACAAATATCTGGAGGAACTGGGCTGCACCATCGACATCACACAGGTGGGTGACCGCTATGTGCTGGAAAGAATGCTCAAAACAGGGGGAGTGATCGGCGGCGAACAGTCCGGTCACATCATTTTCCTGAGCCATACCACTACGGGAGATGGAATCCTTTCGTCGCTTCAGCTGCTCAAGGCTGTAAAGATGTTTGGCAAAAAAGCATCCGAGCTTTCAGACGAAATCACCATTTTCCCGCAGGTACTCAGAAATGCAAAAGTAAAGAACGAGAACAAGCGCAAGTTTGAAGAAGACCCTGAAATCCTGGCGGATATCGCGCGCCTTGAACAGCTCCTGGATGGAGAAGGCCGCATTCTTATCAGACCTTCGGGGACGGAGCCACTTGTGAGAGTGATGCTGGAAGGCAGCGATATAGAATCAATTACAAAATTTGCCGAAGAGCTGGCGGATTCACTCACCCGCAAATTCGGTTAAAAAGGGAGGACACAGTTTATGTGTGGAATAGTCGGATATATAGGCAGCGGCAATGCTGAAAAAATAGTGATTGAAGGCCTCAAAAAGCTGGAATACAGAGGATATGACTCCTCCGGCATTGCCATGAATTTCGACGGAAAATTGGTAGTAGAGAAAAGAAAAGGCAGGATCACAAATCTGGAAGAAGCGCTTGAAAAAGCTTCTTACGATTTCGGAAATTGCCATCTGGCCATAGGCCACACCCGTTGGGCAACCCACGGCGCACCGTCAGATGTTAATGCGCATCCGCATTTTTCAATGGACCACCGCATTGCCATCGTACACAACGGTATAGTTGAAAATTACCTTGAGATCAAGGACAGACTGATAAAAGAGCACGGAATCAAATTCGTGTCCGAGACAGACAGCGAAGTAGTGGCACAATTGCTTTCGGTATATTACAAAGGCGATCTGGAGGAGGCTATGTTCCGCGCCATCGCCGAGATGCGCGGCGCATATTCCATCTGCGCCATTGCGGCAGACGAGCCGGACCGTATCGTAGCCACCAGAAAAGACGCGCCGCTCCTGGCGGGCATCGGCAATGGCTGCAACTTCTTGGCTTCGGATATTCCGGCACTATTGAAACATTCAAGAGAATTCTATCTCATCGAAAACGGTGAAGTGGTAGTGCTCACAAGAAACGACATCAAGATTTACAATTCAGAGCACCAGCCTGTGACCAGAGACGTATTCCATGTGTCCTGGGATGCGGATTCCGCGGAAAAAGAAGGCTACGACCACTTCATGATCAAAGAAATCCACGAGCAGCCAAAGGGCCTGACCGAAACACTCGAAAGACGCCTTGGAGCTGACGGCACTGTCAAACTGGACGGCATCCACCTGACTAAGGAGGATATCGAAGGCTTTGACAGAGTATATATCGTGGCCTGCGGTACAGCTTACCATGCAGGACTTATCGGAAAATACGCCATCGAAAAGTTTGCGAAGATTCCGGTGGAAGTGGATGTGGCATCCGAATTCAGATACAGAGATCCGTTTGTGGATTCCCGTACGCTGTTCATAGCCATTTCCCAGTCCGGAGAGACACTGGACACATTGGCAGCTCTGAGAGAAGCCAAGAGCAAGGGCGCGCGCATCATGTCCGTCGTGAATGTTGTGGGTTCTTCCGTGGCCAGAGAGTCGGACGATGTATTCTACACCTGGGCTGGTCCTGAAATTGCAGTGGCATCCACCAAGGCTTACACCACCCAGCTGATGTGCATGTATCTCATCGCACTCTATATGGGCAGAGTGAAGGGCGTATTGGAAAAGGCGTACCATGACCGCATCGTGGAAGAACTTCGCGCCATTCCCGCAAAGCTGGAAAAGCTGCTTGAAGGAGAGCAGGTGATAAAGAATCTGGCCAAAGAGCTCTACCGCATCGAACATGTATTTTTCATCGGCCGCGGCACAGACTCCGCAGTGGCGCTGGAAGGCTCTCTCAAGCTCAAGGAAATTTCGTACATCAATTCCTTTGCCATCGCGGCAGGCGAGCTGAAGCATGGCACCATCGCACTGATCGAGAAAGACACTCTGGTGGTGGCTCTTTCCACGCAGGACAGACTCTTTGAAAAGATGCTTTCCAATATTCAGGAAGTAAAGGCACGCGGCGCATTTGTTATCGGCGTTGCCAAAGAAGGCAATGCTGCCATCGAGGAACAGGCTAGCCGCACCATCTATATCCCGGAATGCATGGACGAAGTGACACCGCTTTTGACAGTGGTTCCGCTTCAGATTCTGGCATATTATATAGCTAAAGAAAGAGGTTGTGATATTGATAAACCTAAGAATTTGGCAAAATCCGTTACTGTAGAATAATCAGGAAGGAGATTTCCATGGGCAGTTCAATCATTAAAGACATCAAGCTGGCTCCGTCCGGCCATCAGAAGATCGAGTGGGTTAAAAATAACATGCCGCTTCTAAACGGACTTGAAGAGGAATTCATCAAAGAGCAGCCTTTCAAAGGGCTGAAGATTTCCTTGTCGGTGCATCTGGAAGCTAAAACGGCTTACCTTTGCAAGGTACTGGCTGCAGGCGGTGCCAAAATGGCAGTTACCGGCAGCAATGTGCTCTCCACGCAGGACGACATCGCAGCAGCATTGGTGGAAGACGGCCTGGACGTATATGCCATTCACGGCGCAACACCTGAAGAATACGACCATCACATTTTCAAGTGCCTGGAGCACCATCCTAACATCATCATCGACGATGGCGGCGACTTGGTGGGCATGCTGCATACATCCCATCCGGAGCTGGCAGATGAGGTGTTCGGCGGCTGCGAAGAGACCACAACAGGCGTTATCCGCCTCAAAGCCATGGATAATGAAGGCATCTTGAAATTCCCTATGGTGGCTGTAAACGATGCGGACTGCAAGCATCTTTTTGACAACCGTTACGGCACAGGCCAGTCAGTATGGTCTGCCATCATGACTTCAACAAATCTGATAGTGGCAGGCAAGACGGTGGTTGTGGCAGGTTACGGCTGGTGCAGCAGAGGCATTGCCATGAGGGCTGCGGCTCTCGGAGCTGATGTTATCGTCACTGAAATCAATCCTGTCAAGGCCATGGAAGCTCATATGGACGGCTACCGTGTGATGACCATGGAAGAGGCGGCTCCTCTGGGAGATTTCTTTGTTACGGCTACGGGCTGCAAGGACACCATCACAGTGGCTCATATGCTGAAGATGAAAGAAAGAGCCATCCTTTGCAATGCCGGACATTTCAATGTTGAAATTGCCATGGAAGAGCTGGAGTCAAAGGCTGTTTCCAAAAAGGAAACACGAAAGAATATTATGGGATACACTCTTCCGAACGGCCGCATGGTCAATGTTATCGCAGAGGGAAGACTCGTAAATATTGCGGCAGGCGATGGGCATCCTGCGGAGATTATGGACCTTTCGTTTGCGGTTCAGGCTCTTTCGGCATTATATATCAAGAACAATCACAACAAGCTCCAAAACCATCTGATCAATGTTTCGGGAGAAATCGATACTCTTGTGGCAAATCGCAGATTGGCCGCGTGGGGAATCAAAATTGATACTTTAACGGATGCTCAAAAAGAGTATCTCGGCAGCTGGGAAGTGTAAACGAAAAAGGGCTGCCGCGCAGGCAGCCCGCTATTTTTACTGATATTAGAGAGTATGTTTATAGAATTCGATATTTGCGCCCTGATAGTTCTGACCATAATGTTTTTTTCTGCGGCTTACCGTAAAATGTTTACAGGCGACGCAAACCGCATTTTTTTAATAGTTTTAATCATCTCTTTTATTTCCACACTGACGGAGATAGGAGCGGTTGCTCCTGCCCTAGGTGATGTCTGCATGGAGATGCTTTGCACGCTTTATTATGTGCTGCAAAATGCCACTCTCCTGGTTTTTCTTTTATATCTTATTGCCCTTACGGACGGATGGGAAATTTTAAAACATCGAATCTATCTGGCAATATTGCTGATGCCTTTTGCAGGCATCTGCTTGCTGCTTTTTGTCATAAATCCGATAGGAAAGGATGTATTCTCGGTTCAGGGAGGCGTCTATTACTACGGGAGTCTCAAAGCTTTTATCTACATATTTGCCGCCATGTATTTTCTCATGGACGTCATTTATATCTTCAAGTATCGCCGTTTCATGGCACCGGGTAAGATAAAAACTCTTTTCTGCATCACACCGGTAATCATCTTTGCCCTGATTTTCCAAGCCTATTACACTGACATGCTGATAGTGATGTTCGCAGAGGCTATGGTCATATTTTTCTATTCCGTGACTATTCAGCGCGAGGAAGAAATCTTTTACGAAGGCACTGCAGCCAAGCAGCGCTATTGTTTCATTGAAGACATCAGGCTGGCTGCATTCAACAAAAAACCGCTGACCATCTGCCTTTTCAAAATCAAGGATTTTTATGACGGCATCGAAACGGTGGATTATGAAGAAGCGAGCAGGCTGATTCGCAGCATAGCCCTCAAAATTCCTAAAATTCTCCATCAAAACGACGCTCGTGCCACGGTGTATTACCTGGGGATGGGGTGTTTTTGCGTAACTTTCGACAAGCGTTACAAGGGCAGTGCGTCGGCACTGGCGGAGACCATTTACTATGCGCTTTCGGATATCAAGGCTCGCAGAAATTTCGTCAATGCCAATCAGGAATTTTTCAGCTGCGTGTTTAATATGCCTGAGGATGCAGCGGACTACCATTCCATTCAGGCTGTTGCAGACAATTTGGAAAAACTGGTGCCGTCCACGAACAAGGTCTATCATGTGGCGGATATGGACAGCGATTTCGGATTTACTTTCTTTTCGGAAATCGAAACCATCATAGACAGAGCTATCAAATTCAAGGAATTTGAGGTGTATTATCAGCCGATGTATTCGTCAAGCCAAAAACGCATCAATTCGGCTGAGGCTCTCCTGCGCCTGAAAGACCCGAAATACGGCTGGATCAATCCTGAAGTGATCATCAATGTAGCCGAAAAAAACGGCAGCATACACCAGTTGGGCAAGCTGGTCTACGAAGACGTGTGCCGTTTTGTTTCCAGCGAGACTTTTGAAAAAATCGGCTTGGATCATGTGGAGGTGAACCTTTCAGTGGAGCAGTTCAAGGACAGAAAGCTTTGCGACAAGCTGGTAAGGATGATCAACAATTACAATATTGCTCCGGGCAAGATTAATTTTGAAATCACCGAAACCGCCATGACTGACTCATGGGAGGAAGTAAAGCAGCAGATCGATGCATTGAGAGAATGCGGATTCAGCCTGTCACTGGACGATTTCGGGCAGAAAAACTCAGACCTTCGCAGACTTTCCAGCCTGCTTTTCGGCATCGTAAAGCTGGATATGGAAGTGGTCAGGGAGATGGCAAACCGCAAGGGGAAAATAGTTTTGGAATCTATTGTCGGTATGCTTAAGAACATGGATATTCATATTGTGGCAGAAGGTGTGGAAACTCGGGAAATGGCCGAAAGCCTGCTTGGAATAGGCTGCGACTATCTGCAGGGCTACTATTTTTCAAAGCCGCTGCCAAAAGAAAAGTTTGTGGAATATGTCATAAAGGAGGGGCATCGTGCTATATAATATTTTTTACGATGTGGCAGCCTTTGTGATTTTCGCACTTTTGATCTTCTCGGCTGTCTACAGGGAAATGATATACGGTCTGGCAAACAGGGTCTTCCTTGGTATTTTAAATCTGGCTCTGTTATCAACTTTGCTGGACGCGCTTTTGGCGTTGAAAAATATGCCGGAACTTATCGCATATACACTCAACAATATTCATCTGACAGTGATGGCAGCGATGCTGCCGACTTATGTGCTGCTTGTCATGGCACAAGCCAGGCTGCGTGAGCGAATGAACCCATCCATGCAGGCCTTCTTCTGCGCGCCGTATGCCGTTTTTGTCATCACGGTGTGGCTGATAAATCCGCTACTGCAG
Source organism: uncultured Bacillota bacterium (assembly GCA_946638265.1). Lineage (GTDB taxonomy): Bacteria > Bacillota > Clostridia > Peptostreptococcales > Anaerovoracaceae > UBA3871. The sequence continues at coordinate 4,188 of CAMPBN010000026.1, read as the reverse complement.
TGGAGCTACGAAAGCGTTGACAGACATTTCATGGGTGGCATTCTGGGTGGTGTATTATTTGCAATGGCTATGCTGTATCTGATAATGGCAGTTTGTGTACTTATCCAAAACTACAAAAATGTGGAAAAGAATGCGTTTTTCAATATCATTTTAGCCATACCGTTGATATTTTTATCCATCTGGGTGGAGAGGATTTTCCCCGATCATGCGCTGATGGCATTTGTATTTGCAATAAATGCCATGATTTATGCGGAGTCTGTCCAAAGACCCGAAGCGGTGCTGGATATCGAAACCGGTCTCAGCAAGCTTGATGTTTTCATGAGGGAAATGAAAATAACTTTGCTTTCGCGTCAGAAAGTCTCCGTGTTCATATTGAAAATCGAAAATTACAACAGACTTGCTGCCATGATGGGCACAGAAGTGGCAATGAAGCTGAAGAGGACCATTGCCGATGGGATGCGGGACACATTGAAGGCGACCGGCGGACTTATCGACATATATTATCTGGATTATGGAATGTTTGCATTCACTCTGTCGGAGAGCAGACGCGAAAAATTGGAATTCCTGATAGACAACTCCGAAAAGTGCATTTATGACCGGCTTGAAAAGGTGCAGAGGCTCACCTCAGCCCCGGCTTTTTACACGTGCGTACTCAATCTGCCGGAAGATATAGGGGACTATCATGCTATCATGCCTTTCCTGCGTGCTTTTGAAGAAATTCTGCCACGTGCCGGCAAGGTATATCGAATGTCAGAACTCAAAGAGCGCGGTAATGCCGGACTCTATATGAATATAGGAAATATACTCCAAAGGGCACTTTCAAAGAACGAGGTATCGGTATATTTCACGCCGATATATTCCGAAGCCAAGCACAGGATAGCGGGCGCCGAAGCAGAGAATATGCTGATCGACCCGCGTTATGGCGCCATCAGCCCGAGACTTTGCATGATTACTGCCGAGAACACGGGATGCGCGGACAAGCTGATGCAGGTCACATTTGACGGTGTCTGCAGGTTTATAGCCAGTGCCAGTTTCAAGGAGGCGGGCCTTGAGTTTGTGACGATGAAGTTGTCCGTAAAATCTTTGATGGACCAATACCTCTGCGATTCATTCCTGCGGCAGATTAAAAGATATGGCATAGACGCCGAAAACATAGTTTTCGAGATAACCGAGACTGCGGAAGTGGAGGATTGGAATGAACTTCTGGCTCAGGTACAGCTCTTGCGGTTCAGCGGCTTCGGCATCAGCCTGAACGATTACGGCCAAAGCAATTCCAACATCAAGAGACTTTTGGCATTCCCGCTGACACACATCAAGATAGACGGAGGTCTGATGCGAAGTGTTGAACGCGAAGTACCGCTTTCGTCTTCCGACGGCACCAATTTTCTCTCGCCATGGGAAGTTATCATGCATTCCACGGTGGATATGATGTGCCAGCTGAGGCTCAGGGTCATTGCGGACGGAGTTGACGATGTACAGTCTGTCCTGCACGCCACGGAAATGGGGTGTGAATATATGCAGGGCACCAATTTCGGAGTGCCGATGGCGCCGAATGCTTTCTTCAGAAAGATCGAGGAAACGGAGGCAAATATCGGATTATTCACAGAAACATCACCGGAAATTCGTGACGAGTATCAAATCTTGTGATATAGTATTTGAAGACATGAAATAGGGAGAAAATAAGGAGATTTGAAATGGGATTTTCAAATGTGTTAGAGCTGCTTGGCGGTGTGGCATTGTTCCTTTTCGGAATGTCACTTATGGGCGACAGCCTCACCAAGGTGGCCGGCAGCAAGCTTGAACTGGTTTTGTACAGATTGTCCAGTACACCGGTCAAGGGAATCATTCTGGGAACCGGAGTAACGGCCGTGATACAGTCGTCTTCCGCCACATCCGTAATGGTGGTGGGTTTTGTAAACTCCGGCATGATGAAAGTGAAGCAGGCCATCGGCGTGATAATGGGAGCCATCATCGGCACCAGCATCACAGGATGGATTATTTGCCTTTCTTCCATCGGAGGCGCGGGGGTAGCCTCACTTTTTTCAACATCAACACTTACGGCGATCATCGCCATCGTGGGCATAGTCCTTCGCATGTTCTGTAAGGGCCAGACCAAGCATCACGTGGGCGAGATCATGCTGGGTTTTGCGGTACTGATGTATGGTATCAGTGCTATGAGCGAAGCAGTGTATCCTCTTCGCGAAAGCAAGACATTTATCGATATGCTCACGGCTTTTTCGAATCCTATTCTGGGTATATTGATAGGAATACTTTTTACGAGTATGCTTCAAAGCGCTTCTGCTGCGGTAGGTATCATGCAGGCTCTTGCCATAACGGGCGCCATTCGATTTGAAGTAGCCTTGCCGATCATCATGGGCATTGCCATAGGAGCTGCGCTTCCTGTGCTGCTTTCAGCCCTCGGAGCCAATGCCAACGGCCGCCGGACAGCATTTATCTATCTTTTTGTAGATACGCTGGGAGTTATTATATTCAGTATACTTTTCTACAGCATAAATGCAGTGGTGCATTTCGCGTTTATGGGGAGCATAATGAATGCGGTCAGCATCGCTTTGCTGAATACGGTTTTCAGATGTGTGATCATCACATTGCTGGCGCCTTGGATCGGCGCTTTGGAAAAAACGGTATGCACGCTTATAAAAGATGATGATGAAGAGGGCGTGGATCTTCGTGATATGGACCGACTGGAAGATCGTTTCCTGGAGCATCCGGCGCTGGCTATCGAGCAGTCGCGTCAGGTCATCAATGGCATGGCTGCCAAGGCACAAAAGAGCCTGGGGCGTTCCTTCACACTGGTAAAAGATTATACGGATGAGCTTTTTGCGAAGGTAAAGAGAAACGAAGATACGGTGGACCGCTACGAAGACAAGCTGGGCACATATCTGGTGAAGATCAACACCAACGAGCTGACGCATGTTCAAAACTCGGCAGTCAGCAGATATCTTCATGCTATCAACGACTTTGAGAGAATGAGCGACCATGCTCTTAATATTGCGGAAAGCGCGCAGGAAATTTCCGCGAAAAATATTGTATTTACCGAGGAGGCGGCTCACGAACTGGATGTGCTGATGGCTGCCGTAAGCAAAATAGTGGAGCTGGCGGTGGAGGCTTTCAAGGCCACGGATATCAACATGGCCTATCGTATCGAGCCGCTGGAAGAATTGATAGACAACCTCTGTGACGAGATGAAACTCCACCATGTGGAAAGAGTCAGAAGGGGCGAGTGCACATTAGAACACGGCTTTGTTTTCAATGACCTTTTGACAAATCTGGAGAGAGTGGCAGATCACTGCTCCAACATCGGCGTAACTCTGATCGAACTGGACTCCGAAGAATTTGACGTCCACAAATATATCAATTCCGTAAAAGAAATACGTGCAAATCATTTCGATGAATACTACAATGAATTTGCGGAAGAATTTAAGATTTAGATTTTGAAAAGTTTATATTAAGTGTTTGTTGTGATATCAAAGGTGACGTGATGGACAGGAAGAATACCATCAGGTATGTGCCGCTGAAAAATTTGGAAGACAAGGAATTGGCCAGAGCTTTCGGCTATACGGAAGAAAAACCGAGACATTCCTACGCAGGTATGGCGGGCTTTGAAGAGGCTGCCAATAAGACAGACCTTATACGTTACGGTCAAAGTGCTGTGAAAAAAGGCGGCGCGCATGCCAAGAAAAAAGATAAGAAAAATGAGAAGAAAAGAAGCGCCGGGGCGACAATAGGAAGGTTCCTTAGGGATACCCTCCTGCTTTTTGTGGCTCTTTTTATGCTGGCGGGCGCGGCTTTTTATCTGTTGGTGGGGGTGGGACTCTCGCCGCGTTTGCAGACATTGTGGGTGACGACAGCAATGACCACCAAGGACCACAAATGGCTGGCCACTGCTATAGTGCCGGAAAAGAAAATCCGTGAGATAATGAATCGCGAAACCATCAGCGATGTGGGATATGATACCAATCTTGAAGACAAGAACGGATATATCGGCTGGCAGATGGATGAAATGGAGAAGGAGATCAACTACACCAATGCCGGCTATGAAAAGCTGGAAGACGGCCTGTATCTGAAAGAGGTGACAGGCTCAGGCTGGCACGGGTTCATCATGCTGGTGCCGGATCCTAAGGACCTGAGGCTGGTGGATACACCGCAGCAGGGTGTGAAAGGCGCATC
>CAMPBN010000025.1 GCA_946638265.1 uncultured Bacillota bacterium | reverse complement strand
AAATTTTCTTCTTCCTCTTCTTTGAGAGGCAGAGGTACATCCGCCAGAAATTCTCCGTCCTCCATGGGCTCCAGATCTTCTTCGGTCAAGTGAACAAACAAGTAGTTGGCCAGTGTGGTTTCAAAATATCCGTTCAATCTGGTGCTTAGTTTCATCAAATCTCCCAGCCTTTCTTCTCAAATTTCTTAACAGCCTCGGGGTTCATATTGGCCCTGAGGTCTTCTTCCAAAAGCCCGTGTATATAAGGCCCGCAGCCTTTGGCACGCCTATCCTTGTATACGGCAAAAGCATCCAATATACGGTAGAGGTCCTCTTTTTTGTGGGACGCATGCTGATAGCCTTTGAGATAGTAGTAGTCTGCCAGTTCTTCATAAAATGCAAACGGCGAAGCTGCCACTTCAGTTGTGAAATAGTAAAGCGTCTTTTCAAAGCCTCCGCGGTTATAATACAGATCCAGCACGTGCTCCACCTGATGCAGACGCACCAGATCTTTTGCAGAGATAAACGAATTGGATATCACTTCGTAAGGCGGCTTTGAGCGGTATGCATAGCCGTACTTTTCCGCACTCTTTCTGATGGCAGTGCCCTTGAGCAGCTTCAAAAATCCGAGGTGAATTTTGTGTGCCTTGGTCATATACACATTGTTGAAAGAATGCGTAAAAGAGTCGTAGTCTTCAAAAGGAAGCCCTGCGATCAGGTCTGCGTGCACTTCGATATTACCAAGAGCCACGACATTGCAGATATTGTCGAGCACCGACACTACATCCGCGCTGCGGTTTACCGCAAAAAGCGCCTCCCGGTTGGTGGATTGCACGCCGATTTCAAACTGAAACAGCCCTTTGCGCGCTGTGCGCAGCAGCTGCAATGTATCATTGTCTATCAGATCGGCGCATATTTCCATATGGAAATTGGTAACACCGTTGTCGTTTTCTATCAGGTATTTGAAAATTTCCAGTGCCCTTTTCCTGTCAAAATTGAAGGTGCGGTCGATAAATTTCACCTGCTTCACTTCTTTTAGCAAAAAATAGCGAAGATCCTCGAAAATCCTGTCCATGCTGAGGCTCCTCACCCGTCTTTCCAGAGAGGAAAGGCAATATGCACAATTGAAAGGACAGCCTCTGGAAGATTCGTAATAGAGTATCTTGTCATTTTCCGGCGCTATATATCTGTACGGGAAAGACAGCATATCCATTTTCGCAGGCTCAGCTGCCTGATTGATAAAGACTTTTCCGTCAAAGCGGTAGATAAGCCCGTCCACTCCGGCAAGTTCCGCACCTTTTTTCTGATGCACTTCATCGGTCCCAAGACCTTCACCGCTGCCGTCTTCAGTCTCCAGCACATCCAAAAGTTTCCTGAGGGACTGTTCCCCTTCACCCTGGATGATATAATCCACAAATCTGTTTTCCATCAAAAGGTCCAGTGCATCGTGAGACACTTCGGGTCCGCCCAGAAGTATCTGCATGTGCGGAGCTGCTTTTTTGAGATTTTCCGCCAGATAGATGGTTTTTTCAACATTCCAGATATAGCAGGAAAAGGCCACCATATCATAGTCGCCTTTTAATATTTCCCCATATATGTAAGAATCTTCGTTGTTGATGGTAAATTCCCGTAAATGCACGTTTCGCCCGTCACCGGCAGCTGCCGAATAGAGATATCGTACTGCCAGGTTTGAGTGAATGTATTGGGAATTCAATGTAGTAATAAGTGTTTTCATGTCGTCGCTGTCCTAAAGCATTCTCAGCATTTCGCTTTTCAGCATTTCCTGATGCGAAAGGCCGTAGTCACACATCTCAATCAGCCTGTCCAGATCTTCGGGAAGATTTCCTTTGAGGTTCAGGTAGTTGGATGCATGGTTGCTGCGAAATACGCAGGTCTTTTTCAAGCCTCTGGTATTTTCCAGAATCATCTTTATCTCTTCGATGGCCTCAATAGGACTTGGAATCACCAGGTCGCCGTTCGCGATTGCCTCGCACATCGGTGCGCCGGGGCGCGGCATAAAGGTGAGTATTGCCACGTAGGAAGCTTCCATTTCGCGGATCATCTGTCCGGTCTTTACAGCGTGTTCCACGGTCAATTCCTGTCCGCCGATGCCTGAAATGAAAGTAACGCTGGCAGCTATGCCGCAGCGTTCGACTTTCTGTACGGCAGCAGTAATCTCAGCGCTGGTGGAGCCTTTTTTAATCCTACGCAGCACTTCGTCGGAGCCCGACTCCGCACCCACATAGACCATGCTGAGGCCTGCAGCCTTCAGCTCTTTCAGCTCATCCTCCGTCTTGCGGTTGATATCACTGCCACGGGCGTAAGAGGAAACCCTTTCGCATTCCGGAAAGAGTTCCCTGATTTTTTCAAGTATTGTCAGCAGCTTGTAATTGGCCAGACACAGGGCATCTCCGTCGCAAAGGAATATGCGGTCTACCCTGCGGTAGGCCTTGCGCGCCATTTCCAGATCCTCCAGGATATCCTCCATCTTACGGATGTGGAAGCGTTTGTTTTTGTACATGCTGCAAAATGTGCATTTATTGTGTGAACACCCTACCGTCACCTGCAGCAGATAGCTGTAGGCTTCACTGGGCGGTCTGTAGATATCGCCTTCGTATCTCACGTTTTCCTCCGATTACATCTTTTCAGGTGCATTTACGCCCAGCAGTCCGAGACCGTTTTTGAGTGTGGTCTTGGCAGCGAGCACCAAAGCCACCTTCGCCTTCTTCTCTGCTTCGTCGTCCACGAGGATGTGCTCTTCGTAGTAGAATTTGTTGAAGCTCTGAGCGATATCGATGATGTGGCGTGTGAGGACAGACGGTTCGTACTTTTCCGCAGCTTCCACTATAGCCTGCGGGAAGTCGTAGATTTCCTTAGCCAGCTTGTATGCGGCAGGGCTTACCAGATACTTCATATCCAGGGCATCTGTAGCGGATGCGGCCTTCACCACGTCTTCTCCTGCCTTTCTGAGTACGGAGCAGGCTCTTGCGTGTGCATACTGTACATATGGGCCTGTCTCGCCCTCGAAATTCAGCACCTTTTCCCAGCTGAAGACATAGTCTTTGATCTTGCTGTTTGAAAGTTCCTGGAAGATAACTGCGCCGATACCTACGGCTTTTGCGATTTCATCAACATTTTCCGCATTTGCGTTCTTTTCCAGAATGATTTCTTTGGTCTGCTCTACAGCACGGTTCAGCACGTCTTCGAGGAATACCACTCTGCCGTGTCTTGTGGACATGGTGCCGTCTTCGAGTGATACCAGACCGAACGGAATATGCACGCAGTCGTGCGCCCATTCTCTGCCCATGAGTTCAAGAATCTTGATCCATTGCTGGAAGTGCAGATTCTGCTGCGAAGCCACAATGTAGAGATTTTTATAGAAATTGTAGTGTTCTTTACGGTAATTGGCTGCCGCCAGGTCTCTGGTGATATAGAGAGATGAACCGTCGGACTTTTTGATAAGTGCCGGTGTCATACCATAAGGCTCCAGGTCTACAATCATGGCGCCGTTAGACTCTTTCAGCAGGCCCTTTTCTTCCAGTTCCTTTTCGATGGCAGGCATCTTGTCGGAGTAGAAGCTTTCGCCGGCGTAGGAATCGAAAGTGATGCCCAGCATGTCATAAACGCGGGTGAATTCCTTCAAAGACTCATCTCTGAACCACTGCCAGAGACGAACTTCTTCTTCCTTGCCCTTTTCCAGATCTGCGAAGATGGCTCTGGCCTCGTCTTCCAGCTCAGGATGTGTCTCCACTTCAACATGGAACTTGGTGTAATATTCCAGAAGAGTCTTGATAGGCTCTCTCTTTACGTCTTCTTCGTTACCCCAGTGGCGGTAAGCGCAGATCATCTTACCGAACTGCGTGCCGTAGTCGCCCAGGTGGTTGATGCGGACAGTCTTGTAGCCCAGCGCATCATAGAGCTTGTAGATGGCATTTCCGATAACTGTGGAACGGATATGGCCGATATGGAAAGGCTTGGCGATGTTCGGGGAGGAGTATTCCACGATAACGGTTTTGCCTTCGCCCAGATTGCTGCGTCCGAAAGCGTCGCCTTCGCTCTGCACGCGGGTCAGGATGTCCTTTACAAACTCTTCTTTGGACAGGAACATGTTCACATAGGCGTTCACCTGCTCTACTTTTTCAAAAAGCGGATTGGCGCCGATCTTTTCAGCTATGTCCTTTGCAATCATAGGAGGTGCTTTTCTCAGCACCTTGGCCAGCTTGAAGCATGGGAATGCAAAGTCTCCCATCTTGTCATCAGCAGGGACCTCCACGATATCCATGATCTCTTCGAGCTGCAGACCGATGTCCGCGTCAAAGATGGCTTTTGCTACTTTTTCTTTGTAATTCATAATCTATCTGTCCTTTCCTTCGGCCGAGCCTGCCGGTTCGCAGCCCGCCGCTGTTTTCTCATTTATTTGGTGAAGTCGTGGCGACCTATCAGGTGCACCTGTCTTTCGTCGTTTTCCGTATATACCGTAATCCCCGCTCTTCGCAGGCGTCGGACGAAAATGCCGTCGCCTTGGATGAGAGTGTGCGTAAATGTACCGTCGTAGATCTCGCCGCCTCCGCAGCTTGGACTGCGGGATTTGAGAATGGCGCCCTCAATCGTCTGCCCTCTGATCATAGCTGCTATCTGTGCCGCCTGGATCAGGTCGTCAGCACCCTTTTCAAAGGCCTCAGTCACATCTTCGCCGATGTCGTTTATGACCCGTACGACACCGTTTTTCTCCACGATTTCGCAAGGGTGCCGCGGCGTTTCCAGACCACCCGCCATCTCAGGGCATACAGGCAGGAAGCTGTGGGTCAGGGAAAAATCGACGACCCATTGGGTCTCGTTGTTTCCGCCGTCATATTTGCAATTTTTGCCCAAGAGGCAGGCGCTGATCAGAAACATAGACGCTCCTTTCCGGCCCGCGTCCATACGCGCTCCGAATAATTATTCATCAACTAAAAATTATATCGCGAATACCGCAATATGTCAATGTTTGCCGGTCTATGCAAGGTCTAAAAAGGCAGGTCTCTCGCGACCTGCCAAGAAAATATTGAGTCACCACGCGTGCTTGCCTGTTGTGCACAAACTGTCGATGTCATCATATGCGTTTGAAAGAGCCTCCTGGTGGTATTCCCAATATCCGTCGTAGATTTTATCCGTAATGCCTTTTTGGTCCCACTCACGAAAAACCTCCCCGGTAGAACGCCCGTTGTGCTCAGCATATCTCTCTATCAGAAAAAGAAAGAATTTCATTTCCTCACTAATCATAGTTCACTCCTCAAATACTCCGAGTTGCGCGGGTCTCCGGTATTTCTTTCGGCTTCCCACATATCAAAAATGGCGCTTTCCGAAAACTCCCACATTGCTAAATCCGCGTCCTCTAACATACTATGTGTTTCGGAAGTCAGAAATGCTCGTGCGGCGTCCATTGGCTCCATATGATATTTTTCAATAATCCGCTGAATCACACTGCTATTATAGTAATCCAACGAAAAATTCTTCATTCTGTTCATATACGGATCACCTCGCGGTACTTCAATAGTTCTAACGCTTTTCCGCTTTTGAAAGTAAATTGATCCTTCAACTTTTGCGTAAGAAGTCTCTTGATAGTTTCCTCTTCACTGTACGCACCGGAAAGGAACAAGTCTATCACCTGCGCCGTCTGGTCGTTCGCAACGCAGCACATTCAGAGATTCCAACTGCTCATCATCGATATCATATGCAGTAACAAACCCGGCGGTCTGTTTCAGTCTCTTAGCCGTACGAACAGCCCACTTTTCGGCCTGCCCCAAATCGGTGGTAGTATAAAATCCTCTGCCAAAATCAAGTTTTCGCTGAACTTCGAGCAACTTCGGCTCGCGCACTTCAACATTGCTCCCGTGATATAAAATCATATTCTACGCTACCTCCTTTTTTCATTATAGCATACCGCCGAGGTTCCGTGCCAGCCCAGCAGTGATTTTAGTGCGTTTTTGTAAACGAGTGACGCTACTTTTTGAGCGTGACTACAGTGACCCCGTTGCCGCCCTCGTCATACTTGCCCGTGCGGAAGCTCTCCACATGTTTGTGCCGCTTGCAAAGCTCAGCTACCGCAGAGCGCAAAATACCTTCGCCGCGGCCGTGGATAATCGTCACTTTCTCAAGATGCGCCATGAACGCATCGTCAAGGTACTTGTCCACATCCATGATGGCATCGTCCTTGTTCTTGCCCACGATATTAATTGAAAGGGAAATATTCTGAGCTTTGGTGCGGTACATGGTACCGTATTTGCTGCCCTTGAACGACTCTTTGACCTTTTTCTGTTTCACGTCGATAAGCATCAGGTCTGAGACCTTGGCGCTGACTTTCAGTGCTCCCACCTGCACCTGAACATTGCCGGAAGAATCCGGTGTGCCCAGTGCTTCGCCATTTTGCCCGATGGTCATGATCTTGACGCGAACGCCGGATTTGATTTCCTCCGGCTGAGCCGGCCTGAAATCCTGCGTGGTGACAATCTTTTCTCTGTATTTTTTCTCTGCCTGATTCAGGCGGCGCTTGTTCTCATCGTAGCGACGGGTACGCTCGCCCAGAGAATCCATCTTCGCCAATTCTTTCAGCTCCTGCTGCACTTCTTTGGAAGTCTCCTGAGCGTCCTTGATGATCTCTCTGGCCTCGGCCCTTGCCTCCGCCAAAATCTTTTCCTTTTGCGCCATCAGCTCTGCCTTGAGACGCGCCGTTTCCTCCTTCTCTGCAGCTGCAGTGCTGCGGAGGCTGCGGGCCTCTTCTTTTTCGGTCTCAGCCTCTTTGCGGCTGCTCTCCAGAGCCGTGATGACCTCTTCAAACTGTATGTCGCCGCTTTCAAGAAGCGTGCGTGCGCTTTCTATGATGGTATGCTCCAGCCCCAGCTTTTCACTGATTTCAAATGCGTTGGACCTGCCCGGCGTTCCGATGAGCAGCCTGTAGGTCGGGCTGAGCGTAGCAACATCAAACTCCATGCTGGCATTTTCCACGTCAGACGTGGCGATGGCATATTTTTTCAGCTCGTTGTAGTGCGTGGTGGCTATAGTATAAGCACCGCTTTGACGGATATGCTCGAGCACCGAAATGGCCAGTGCCGCGCCCTCCGTCGGATCCGTGCCGGCGCCCAGCTCATCCGCCAGCACCAGCGTGGAATCGTCTGCTTTTTTCACTATCTCCACGATATTTTTCATATGCGAAGAAAAGGTGGACAGGCTCTGCTCGATGCTCTGCTCATCCCCTATATCCGCATAGATTTTCCTGTATATCGGCATCCTGGACGTGGAAGCTGCCGGAATGTGAAGTCCCGCCTGGAACATCATAGCCAAAAGCCCCACAGTCTTCAGCGTCACTGTCTTACCACCCGTATTCGGGCCTGTGATCACCAATGTATGGTAGGCTTTCTCGTCGCTCACCCTGCCCAGTGACACAGTGATTGGCACTGCCTTTTTGGCGTCCAAAAGCGGATGGCGCGCGCTCTTGAGGAGCAGACTGCCATCTTCCGAAAGCCCCGCTTCTTCGCCGTGCATCTCCACAGAGAGCTTGCCTTTGGCAAAGATAAAGTCCAGTTTTTCCAGAAGCTTCTGGTTGTTCAAGAGCTCGTTAAAATGCTCTGCCACGCTGGCTGAAAGATCCGAGAGTATCCTCTCAATCTCGGCCGCTTCGGCCAGTTCCAGCTCACGCAGCTCGTTGTTCAGGTTCACCACCGATTGCGGCTCGATGAAAAGCGTGGCTCCGGAAGATGAACGGTCGTGTATCATTCCCGGAAAATGCGCTCTGTGCTCCGCTTTCACAGGTATGCAGTAACGCCCGTCACGCATTGTGACGATGGCTTCCTGCAGATATGTGGATGTGGCAGAGGAGTTGACGATGGTATTCAGCTTGGAAGTGATGGCCTCACTCTGCTGCGCCATCTTGCGGCGAATATCCCGCAGCTCGGGCGATGCATTGTCCGACATCTCGTCTTCCGACAGGATACAGCGGTCGATGGTTTCCTCCAGGTATTTCTGGATGCTGATGACCTCCGCTATGCCGTTTATGATGGGAAGCGGCGGCAGGTCGCTTTTCAGGAAATTTACCACTTCTCTGGCAATGCGGCAATTGTACAGCACGCGCAGCAATTCTTTCATTGAAAGAGTGCCGCCCTTTCTGGCCAGATGCAGCTGATCCTCTATGTCGTAAAAGCTTCCGAGCGGAAGTGCCCCTTTATGCACAATAACGGAAACCGCTTCCGTGGTTTCCGCCTGCATTTCTTTAATTTTATGTACTTCAACGGAAGGCTGCAGTTTTGCAAGCGCCTCTCTCGTCTTGGGAGAAGCCGCAAAAGCCGACAGCGCATCCGTGATCTTTGAGTACTCTAATATCTTGTATGTCTTCTGATTCATGGTTAAGTACGCTTTCGCGCAAATTAAACGGTTCTTTTGTAGCGTTCCACCTCGCTCTTGAGGCGGATATTTTCCATCTGGAGATCGAAAAAGCTGTTTTCCAGTTCCTTGCACTTGGCTCTGAGTTCTTCGATTTCGGCAGCCTTGCTGCTTCTTTCGTTTTCCTCAGCCTGCCTGGTGGACTCCTTGAGCTCGTTCAGCTCATTTTCCTTTTCGTTGAGGCTGCGCATCAGCTCGTCCTTTTGCGCCGTCATATTGGAAAAATCGGTCTTGTATTGCATGGTGCTCTGCTTGGCTTCGTCCCACAGCTCCACATAATGCTTGGCGTCCTTTTCCGCAGCGTTTTTGGCTGCAGTCAATTCTTCCACTTTTTCCTTGGCCGTAAAAAACTCATCCGCAATATTCACCGCCGTAAGGGTGGCAACGGAAGCGAGTGATGCTCCCACTGCCGCTCCTGCGATTTCATGCATTTTCATATCAACATAGTCAGCGACCCTTATGATGTTTTCGCGGCTGCTTTCGCCCGAAATAACATATTCCTGTCCGTAAATCTTTACGCTAACTTTATTGTTCTCCATGGATTTCCTCCGCTACATTTCTCTGAGAGTTGCATTAAACTTGTCTTTGAGCTGTTCCAGCACAACACTGTGTACTGCCTGAACCTCCTCGTCCGTGAGGGTCTTGTCCTTGCTTCTGTACTTTAGGTTGAATGCCAGGCTCTTCTTGCCGAAGCCTACCTGCGGTCCGCGGTAAACGTCGAACATCTTCACTTCTTCCAGGATGTCGCCGCCGTTTGATGTGATGCAATCCTGCAGCTGGCCTGCCGGAACATCCTCATCTACTACCAGAGCGATGTCTCTTTCAGACGAAGGGAACTTCGGAAGCGGGCTGTAATGCTTTTCCATATCGGACTTGCCCAGGAATTTTCCGAACATCAGCTCGCATGCATATACTCTGCCTTCAAGTTCGAAGTTGGCTGCCACATCAGGATGAAGCTCGCCCATGATGCCCAATTCTTCGTCTTCCCCATTTGTGTCCTTGATGATGATGCGTGCGCATCTGCCCGGGTGGTAAGGCTCATATTCGCTTTCTGCTACGAACTTCACGTCCTTGATGCCAATCGCTCCGAGGAAAGTCTCGACAGCGCCTTTCAGCGTGAAGAAGTCTTCGCCTTCTCCATACATACCGATGGACATTGAAAGTTCTTCAATAGGAAGTCCCTTTGGATCGAAGAAGTTTGGAGTGAAGGTATTGCCTATTTCAAAAGCTCTGACGGAGGCGTTGCCTCTGTTCTGGTTTCTTGCCAGAGTCTCCAGCATATTCGGAGTCAGGATGGTGCGCATTACGGAAGTCTCCTCGCCAAGAGGATTGAGAAGCTTCAGGAAATCTCTTTCCCAGCTGTCTTCCGAAAGCCCCATCTTTTCCACGCTCTTCGGACTGATGAAGGAATAAGTCTGGATTTCGTTGAATCCCATGCCTATCATGATGCTGCGAGCGTGCTGTCTGAGTGCCCAGCTCTTGGTCACGGATACCGTGATATCGTCGTCGAGCATCTGGTAAGGGATGTTGTCAAATCCGTACATTCTCGCAATTTCTTCTGCGTAGTCAATCTCTTCCAGCATGTCGCGTCTTGTAGGAGGCGGTGTTACCAAAAGAACATCAGGATTCTCGGAAAGCTCCACTTTCATGTCCAGAGCTTCCAGGTAGCCCTTCATATCTTCTGCCGGAATGTTCACTCCGATGAGCGAATTCATTCTGGAAACACGCACTTTGGTAGTCGGCAGCACTTCCGGATCCGGATAGATGTCTATGCAGCCCGGCACCACTTTGCCGGCGCCGATGTGTTCAACCAACTGGCAGAAACGCACTCCGGCATCTTTGCAGACAGCCGGTGAAACGCCACGCGTATAGCGGTTTTGTGCTTCGGTGCGGATGCCTATCTTCTTGGAAGAATGGCAGATGCTGGCCTCGTCAAAGTTGGCTGATTCCAGGATAACGGTATGGGTGGTCGGCTCGATTTCAGAGTTCAATCCTCCCATGATGCCTGCGATACCGATAGGCTTGACACCGTCGTTGATCATGAGCGTATCGCTGTAAACCTTGCGCTTTTTGCCGTCCAGTGTGGTGAATACATCTCCGTCCTTGGCCACGTCTACGATGATCTCGCGCTTTTCCACAGTCTCGATGTCAAATGCATGGAGCGGCTGGCCGTATTCGAGCATGACAAAGTTGGTGATATCTACGATGTTATTGATAGGTCTCATGCCGGCCAGCATCAATCTTTGCTGGAGCCACCACGGAGACTGTTCGATCTTTACGTCTGTGATGATGTGTGCGGTGTATCTGCGGCAGGCAGGATTTTTAATCTCTACCTTGATGTAATCTTCCGCTTTTCCCTCGCCTTCACATGCAAGTTCTGGCAAATCCGGAGTTTTCAGCGGCTTTTTCAAAAATGCCTTGGATTCGCCCGCAATGCCCCTGATGGACATCCAGTCAGGACGGTTTGGTGTAACGCCAAATCCCACAACATCCTGCTTCAGGTCGAAAACATCCACTATGCTTTCACCCAGGCGGTCGCCGCCTTCAGGCAAAAGCCAGATGCCGTCCTTGGAGATGTAAGGTGCCACTTTGTCGTCCCAGCCCAGTTCCTGCGGTCCGCAAAGCATTCCTTCGGAGAGGACGCCGCGGAGTTCGCCTGCGCGAATGACTGAGCCGCCTTCTTCCTTTTCATGGCCGTGGAGCGGTCCCGGAATGCGGGAATTGTCGAGAGCCACAGGTACGATAGCGCCTTCAAAGATGTTGGTGGCGCCGGTAACGATCTGGAGATTCTTTTCTTTCCCTACATTGATCTGACAGATTACCAGCTTGTCAGCCTGCGGATGCTTTTCAATCTTTTCGATCCGGCCTACCACAACGTTTTCGATAGGCTCGCCGAAATGGCGCATTTCCTCATATTCGAGGCCTGCGGTAGTCATCAGATTGCCGTATTCTTCTGCAGTGATATCTATATCTACAAAATCTTTTATCCATTTGATAGGTGTTAACATGTTCTACTCCTCCTTACTTGAACTGTGATATGAAACGCATGTCATTTTCATAGAAAAGACGGATGTCATCTACGCCATACTTCAGCATAGCGACTCTTTCTACGCCCATACCAAAGGCCCAACCCGTATACTTTTCAGGGTCCAGACCCGCAGCCTTGATTACGTGAGGATGTGTCATGACGCATCCGAGAATTTCGATCCAGCCTGTGCCCTTG
>CAMPBN010000024.1 GCA_946638265.1 uncultured Bacillota bacterium | reverse complement strand
TGGTATAAAGTGTCGCGGCTGCCAAGATACACCTGTAATTTCAGGTGTATTTAGGGACGGCTACCAGGATACTCCAAAATCGCCATCCGAATCTCCTAATATATGGATAAAAAACGCATCCTAATCCGCGATTACGCCAATTTAGGATGCGTTTTCCTTAAATTTTAATATGAACTACAGATTGAAGTATCTATAAAGCATCGTCACGATCTGGCCGCGGGTGGCTGTACCCTGAGGGCTCAGCATCTTGTTGCCTGTGCCGCCTACGATTTCCTTCATTACGCACCAGTGCATAGCTTCATCTGCCCAGGAGCTGATCTTGGATGCGTCGCTGTAGTCCAGCAGGAACATCCAGGCTCCTGTAAAGCCCTGACCCTTGGACTGAGCATAGCGATAGATGAAGGATGCCAGCTGCTCGCGAGTCACTGCGCCGTTTGGATCAAACACAGTTTCGCTCACGCCGTTCGTGATGCCTGCTGCGATAGCCCATTCGATAGCATCCTTGTAATAAGCGCCATCTGCCACGTCGCTGAAGTGCCTGTTTGCGGAAGCCCAAGGCTTACCTGCTGCTCTCCAGAGGAATGTTACCATCTGCGCTCTGGTGCAGCCTGCGTTCGGTGCGAAGGAAGTCTCGCTGACTCCGCCCGTAACATCCTTGGAAACCGCCCAAAGTACAGGCTGGAAGAAGTAGTCGCCGGACTTCACATCAGTGAATGGGTTCTTCACTTCCTCGTTAGTGATAACGAATGTAGTCAGGTGGCCTGACTTTACTTTTGCAAACATCTGACCTGCCATCTTCACGCAATCTGCGATGAATCCTTCGATGGAACCGTTTGCACTGATGGCAGCTCCGCGATAGGAGTGGCCTGCCACGAAGTTTCCTTTCAGAGGAATGTACAGCTCGATGTTACTGCCGCCGAAGCTTGTAATATTCTTGCCGCCGGCAGTCATGTTCACTTCCGTGATGCTGGCGCCTGCCAGAGCCTCGCTGCTGATGCCGGCTTCTTTTGCCAGGTTTTCATCACCGCCTGCTGCAGCTGCCGCATCAGCCGGCTTTTTGTTTTCCATTGTCACAGTCAGGTCGTTGTTTCCGCTCTGCACTGCGATATTGCCCATGGCATCGGCCGGAATAGTCACATTGCCGCCCTCGGTCTTGATAGCTACATCCACATCAGCCTTGTCCAGCTCTTTCACGGCTGCTGCCGGAATGCCGGCTTCGATGGCGTCAGCGCCATTGGTGCCCTTGATCTCGAGCACTACCTCTTTGTTATCGGCCTTTTCGCCGCCAACCTTTTCGATAGCCTTGGCTACGTCAGCGGCCTTCACCTCTGCGACAGCCTTGCCGTCCTTTACGGTAGCTGTAGTTTCCACGCTCTCGCTAGCAGTGGTGCCAGGGGTTGTCTCGGTCGGCTGAGTCTCGTCGCCCTTCATACCGGTGTTTCTGGAATCCTTTTTCCAGTCCAGAGTATAGTACCAGAGGATTTCTTCTCCACCGTTAAGGACGTACTCATTGGCTGAAGTCTGCACAGTAACATTGTTTACATTGTACATCCAGCCGGAGTTAGGGCCCTTGTCCATTTCTCCGAGACCATCGATGCTGGCGACATAAGTTCCTCCCTTTTCAATAACGCAAGTTTTACCTGCATCGTTGAGTACACTCTTCAACGCATCCATGGCAGTAGTAACGCCTTCTTTAATAACCAGACCATTTTTCGATGCGATGACGCCGCTGTGGCTCTGTACTGTAATATTTACCTTAGCAACTTCATAAGGTGTCGAGGAATTCTCGTTTACGATAATATTGAAAGTCTTTGTCAGACCACCATAGCCTACCGTTACGGTAACAACGCCTGCAGTATTGAGTGCATCGCCATCGTCTGGGCTCAGAGTGTAGCCGGAAGTCAATGTTTCGGCTGTGCTTGCATTGCCGTTATATACAGCCTTCACTACCAGGCCGTCAGCATCAAAGGTCTCGCCCTTGTTATAAGTAGTTTTAGCCGGAACAGTTACGAGCAGGTCCGTCAGCAGTTTCGCATCCGGCCATTCGGTGTATGGTGCTACTGTTGCAGAGAATGCATAATTGTTGCCGTCTCCGCCATTAAGCAAATCTTTATAATTCCCAAGAGCTTCAAGTCCTTGTTCGGACGCAAGGGAATTATAAGTGGTGCTGGTCCAACCAAGTCTGTGATCACTGCTTTCAAACAGAAGTAATCCATCAATAAGTGATTTTCCGTTCTTTATGAAGTGCTCATCTGTGTTAGGGTTAATTCCTATCGATGTAAGCGCGGAAATTATCTTTGCTGTACTGTTTGCGTTATTGTTAATAGTCGCATTATCAACACTCTGCATTGTTGAATATGCACTGACTTCAGTTTCAACAAGTGCTTTTATTGCTGCACAGGTTGCTGCAGAAATACCATTCACGCCTTTATCTTCCAGCGCTGCTTTGTAATAAGGAGCCAATGCCGGAATCATCATTCCTGAAACATCCGGACCTTGACTGTAAGGATTGGTTACACTCCAATCCGACGTTTTATCAATTATAGCCTGAATAACCTTTTCTCTGCTGCAATTAGCGTTATCGCAAGAGTAGTTGCCCAGATCATGCAACATTAAAACATACGGCAAATAGTTGCTTGGAATGCTTTCGGCGTTTGTGCCAAACGCAATGCTCGCAATATTTACTTCTGTGTTGCCCGATGATGTTTTTGGAACCCTGCTTGCATCAATATTGAGTGCAGAAAGCGCAATTGCTGTTTTTGCAGCAGATCCCACATCAAACGAACCGGCATTTACCTTGCTTAATGTTGCTCTAAGGAAAGCTTCCTTTTCAGCTGCGGTTACATTCTTTCCTGCACCCTTCTTTACAAGAATCCAGTTATAACCATAAACATCGGAACTATAATTGTTGTAATCCGCAATACCATTTATTACTCTGTTTACAGCAGAAATATTATCTGCCGCGCTTGTAGTCTTGACTACTGTCAAAGAGTAGACTTCACTGTCTTCTCCATTAACAACAGTAAATTTGATTTCGTTTCTGCCGTTTGATACCGGAACAGCCACGCTGCCACCCGCTGTTGTCGGGAATGTAACAGAAGATGCTGAGCCATTTACCTTTATTTTTTTGTCCTGAATTGTAGCTTCACTATCTGTCGGAACTACATTGAGTGTTATGGTGTTGTCGGAAGAAACTACCGACAAATCAAGATTCTGGGCCTGATAATTGCTCGCGTTTATTCCGTTTACCGTAAAGGTAGCAAGGGAAGTGTCTGCGGAAACAACCTCACTAACTTCAAAATCACTAAAAGAAGTAGTTCCACTATCGTAAGTGTAGTTGACTCTGAGGTAGGCAGGGTTACTTCCTGCAGCATCACTACGGATTATTACAAAGTTCTCGCTGCCATCACACCATACATCTTCCTCTGCAATTCCGTTTGCATTTGTAACTGCATATTCGTATGGGCTGAAATCGTTCAAGCGGGAAATGGATCCGCCTTCAACGACTTCCGGGTCGCCCCATTCAAAAGACTTTTGTCTGACTTTGAAATGGCACGAAGGATATCCACCAGCAACTTTCATAGAAAGAGCCAGCACATCAAAATAAGAATACTTTGCTGTGTAAGGATAGAAAGCAACATTATCTCTGTCAGTTACTGCTTGTGTTCCGATACTCGAACCCATAGCATTGTTAATAGCAGACATCTGATAATCGGATTTTCCGTAAATGCTGTTTTGAGAGACAACTGGACCATCTCCCCAATCAGCCATGCCAATATTCAGCTTTGCCTTGATTGCAGTCGCAGTTGTGCTTTCAGCTGCCACTGTCAAATCTGCCTGTGTCGGATCTGTTCCATAGATGGAATAATATACTGCTTCTATCAGTGCATTTGCAGTCTTAACACTTGCTGTCGGAGTGTAAGAAGAAACATCTCCGGTCATGAACGGTCTGATATCAAAGCTGTTAACATCCAACTCTTCCAAAATAACCGGATGTGCACATCCAAAACCTGTCGAATCCGAATTAACCAAAGTCACTTTTACATCATTTGCAACCTGGGTAGAAGTTT
This sequence comes from uncultured Bacillota bacterium, assembly GCA_946638265.1. Taxonomy (GTDB): domain Bacteria; phylum Bacillota; class Clostridia; order Peptostreptococcales; family Anaerovoracaceae; genus UBA3871. The sequence goes on along the minus strand of CAMPBN010000024.1, from coordinate 7,602 downwards.
CGGATACGCAAATTTTGAGCACCGGCATCTTGCAAGGGTTGTCGCTATCATCGGTATATTCAGGATCAATAGTTATATAGTAAGTCCCCGCCTCATCAAATGAGAGAGTAACTTTACCATCATCATCGGTGGTTTTACCTGTCAAAACCGCAGTCGCACCGGTAGTTGCAGTAATGGTGTATATATTTGCACCATTCAATTCACTTGAATGAGTTGAGATGATCGTTTCTTCAGGGAATGTGCCATAATACATAGCACAGTATCCTTTTAATGTCAGATTAATATTTTCACCCGTAAGAGCATATATATTTCTTACGATTTCGCCATCTTGCATGAAATATGCATAGTTGTCTAAATAGGTATCACCATCCTGCATGAGGTAAAATTCGACTAAATCACCGCTTACAACCTCAGCCTGGTTTACCATATAGCCATTAGCGCCATGTGCGCCAACCACTCCATCATTTGGAACAATACCATTCACAAAATACATACTAGCATCTGTCTCTACACCAAATTCCTTGGTCACAAATCCGGAAGCTGGCACAACGAGATAATCTCCACAAGATTCTGTAGTAAAATCACCTTCATAAACAAGTTCATGTGCCTTGACTAACACGTCCAAAGCAGAAACTGCACTGCTTGATGCTACCGTGTCTGTATATCCATAGCTTTCTGCCAGGTCCGCACTTACTGCTGTTGTAGTAATAGGATGTAAAAAGCCACCCATAGCCTGAGAAGCTATCGTTACCGTTGCGGTAGGGTATTCGCTGTCAGCGTAAACTGCACCTCCCCAGTTTGCGAAAAGGCCACCTGTAAAGGCTGATCCCATCACCAGCGCGAGGACGAGCATTATCGACAATGCACGCTTTGCGCTTTTCTTAACAAAACTCATATTTTGTCTCCTTTCATTTTTGCTTTTATTCCTTCACGGCAACCTTAATTTCGGCTAAGGGTTGCCAAATCGAGTACAAAGAATGGCCGGCAGCCGGGCTCTTTGCCTTTCCGCGTTTTGGGGAAAAGAAAAAAAGCCCGGGGTTACTCACCCCAAGGCTGATAAACACAATAACTTTCCATTACATCTCCCATGTAGATCCAAACGTTGTCGCCCATGTCGATCTTTTCGTCAAACATAAGATTTGGAATCAAAAGTTTCACCGTTACGCGCTTTCTGCCTTTGAGGGTGCGTCCTTCTGCTGTGGGATGCTCTCTGAAATCCGCGATCTCTTCACGAAGATGGTCGATTCCGGTTTCGTTTGCAAAATTGTCGATGAATTCATTTTCATCGGCATACACTACATTGTCAGGATTTTTAAACCAGTTTATATTCATAACATGCTCCTCCTTTTGCCCCCTTTGGCGGGTTTCCTTCGGTTCGGACCCTGCGGTGGATCCGAACCTTGGAATCGCCGTTTTGGAGTTACTATTTAAAGATAAAAATTGAGATTTTCGTAAATCTTGCGAGCGTGCCATTAAAAAAACTGTACCGACATTCAGCCGATACAGTCCGTTTTTCTGTATTCCAAACAAAAGCGAAGGTATGCATTGCATCCCTTATAAAAGCACCGCCGATAAGCCCGTCGGCTAACTTTCTTCGTCCGATGCAGGTCTTCTGACTCCCGGATCTCTACCCATTATCAGCCTTCCCGCATAAAATATGCAGTGGCTGCCGGCCGGAATTTCCGACTGACGGCTGTTGATAAAGGACTCCCCGATTACAGCGGCGGGACCGTGCAGGACTCTCACCTGCTTCCCTCTTAGTCGCTCCGGTGTGTTGCGGCCTCTGTTTTACGGCTCGAAACTTCCGGTGCGAAACACCTGACGTTATTCAGTTTTCACAAGCAAACTATAGCATTTTTCAAGTCGAATGTCAATTGTCAATTTTGCTCCACCAGGCCGTATTTCACCTTGATGCGGTCCAGTTTTTCAAGCATCGGCTCGGCTCCGAACCAGAGGAAAAGGGCTGTTGCAAAAGCGTGCACCAGATCCACCGGGAAGCCTGTCATATAATATGCGATGATGACTTCTTTGTTGATTTCCGGCAGCCATATCAGTGCCGCCGCAGGGTTCATGATGCCGCCGTAGATAATCAGCGCTGCCAGTGCACCGAATACGCAAAGTGATGCCCGGTTTCTGCGCAGCAGTCCCTTTTGATAGAGCACACCCGCCAGATAGCCGATAAGTCCCATGGTGAACATCTGCCAAGGAGTCCACGGGCCCTGGCCGAAGAGCATATTCGAAAGAAGCATGGTGACAGCTCCTACCAAAAATCCGCTTTCGCCGCCAAAGGCCACCGCCGAAACGATGACTATAGCCATGACAGGCTTGAAGCTTGGCAGCATGAAGAATGCCGCGCGGCCTGCGATACCCAGCGCACAGAGCACGGAGATAACCACCAGTTCTCTGGCCTGAGGCTTGCGCCCCTCGAATACCAATGCAAAAGGCACCATAATTTCGAAAAGGATCAGCAGGGATATGAAATAATATTTTCTGCTGTCCAGATAGTATACGCCGATGAAAATGGTCAGCGGTATCAAGAGCAGAATGATGACTGCCGCAGCCAGTGTGCGCTTTGGCAGCTTGCGCTTTTCGCGTGCCACCTGGAGATGCTGCGCCGGCGCCTTGGATTTTCTGCTGACCGCAAATGCGAAGACCAGGAGCGAAACGATGATGATTGGGTAAAAACCTGCATATCCTCCGACCAGTCCCGAGACTCCGTTTTCTGTCACGATTTCGGAAAGGTCTGTCACTCCCAGCACTTTTACGAAGCTGAAAATAACTGCTGCCCCTGAGATAAGGGCCAGAACTTTTCGCCACATCGGCAGTTTCTTTTCTTTAATCTTTTCTTCCGGCTCATCCGGCAGATCTTTGATCTCGGAAAGCTCCGGAAGCGGCGGTACTTCACCGCCACAGCAGGCTATAACATCGCCGGCCGTGACCGCTTTTTCAATATATTTGCGCGCGATGCGGTTGGCAGATGTGGTGTAAAAGCTGTTGCCCGAGAAAAATCTTCTCGGCTCGCCTTCTGTTACTATATTTCCGTCAAAAAAGAGCGCACAACGGTCTGCATATTCGGCACAGAATTCCACATCGTGGCTGACCATAAAGATGCTGACTCCCTTGGCCTGCAGGGATTTGATGATAACAGCAAAGCTTTGCTTGAACTCCGCATCCAGACCCTTGGTCGGCTCGTCCAAAAGCAGGATGTCCGGATCCAGCAGAAGGACCTTCGCCAGAGCCGCTCTCTGCTGCTCGCCGCCCGAAAGGTCGTAAGGGTGGCGGTCCAGCAGTTCCTCCAGTCGGCAGAGGGAAACAACTCTCTCTACTTTTTGGTGCTGCCTTTCTTTTGATTCTTTGCTGCCGCGGAAGATTTCGAAAAGATCCTCGCGAACAGTCTTTTTCACAAATAACGTTTTCGGATTTTGAGGCAGCACGCCCAGGCTGCCGTTTACTTTCACGCTGCCGCGGTAAGGCTGACGAAGTCCGCCGATAATGGACAGCGTGGTGCTCTTGCCGGTGCCGTTTCCGCCCAGCACTGCCAAAAGCTCGCCTTTTTTGAGTTCCAGCGATACGCCCTTCACTACGTCCGGCGCGTCTTTTTCGTATTTGAACCAGATACCGTCTACAAGTACGGCAGGAATTTCGGGCTTTTCTGCGGCTGCGGTTTCAGCCGCTTCGAGTTGCGCATGCTGCTCAGTGGCGCTGCCGGTCAGGGCCGCCGCCTCAGCCCCGCGCCATGTGCGCGGGGGCGGGAGCTCCTGCAGCGTGTGCGAAGCTGCGAACTCGTCCATCCAGTCCCGCCCCTCACGCACCGTCAGCGGGCAGAGCCCGCTGACGCCTGCTGCCGCCCAGATCCGCATGGCAGCAGGCATGGCGCGGAACATACCGTGGCCGCGACCTTGCAGCTGCATCCCCACTTCGCGCGGTGAGCCGGCGGCCACCACGCTGCCGCGTTCCATAAATATCACTTTGTCCGCTACCGGGAACACCTCTTCGAGCCTGTGCTCCGTGAGGATGATCGTCGTTCCCAGCTCGCGGTTTATCTTCGCCACCGTTGCAAGAAAATCCGAAGCCGCGATCGGGTCCAGCTGGCTAGTTGGCTCATCCAGTATCAGTACGCTCGGCTGCAGCGCCATGATGGATGCCAGATTCAAAAGCTGTTTCTGGCCGCCCGAAAGCTCTGCCACATTCTTGTAAAACCAATTTTGAATTCCAAAAAACGAAGCCATCTCGGCTACCCTTGCCCGAATGGCCGAAGTATCATATCCCAGCGATTCCAGTCCAAAAGCCAGTTCGTGCCACACTTTGTCCGTCACAATCTGATTTTCCGGACTCTGCTGCACAAATCCGATTTTCGAAGCCTGGTCACGCTGCGAAATCTCGTCCAAAGCCTGCCCCTCAAAAAGGATCTCGCCTTCTCTTTCCCCGTGCGGTGCCAGTACTGTTTTCAACTGCCTCAGCAGCGTAGACTTACCGCATCCCGACGGTCCCACCAGCACAAGAAATTCGCCCGGTTCCACATCAAAGGACAGATTGTCCAGCACAGGTTTTTCTGCTTCCGGATAATAGAAAGTCAGATTTTTTATCTTAAATGTTTCCATTTTCTGTCCTCCTCTGCATTAAGAATAAGCGGTGTAAAGCAAAGCGCCATATACACCACGGCCACCGAAATTTTCAGTGGGTCAAACCCCGTGCCCTTCACAGTCGGATAATATCTGAAATACATCCCGCCGCAAATCCAGGCGCAGATGATGAAAAATCCGCAAAATATCAGCCATGCCATCGCCGTCCGGTCGCGCTCGTCAAACCGGTAGATCGAAAAGGCCGTTCTTCCTTCCAGCCCGTAACCCCGGCTCTTCATGGAATCCGCCGTCTCGATGGCGTCTTCCAGCGCCCAGGTGAGCATGATGGAAAATATGGTGATGGCTGTCTTCAGCCTTTGAAAAATGCTTCCCGTGGAAATATCCCTTCCCACGCAGCGCTGGGCCTCCGTTACCACCTTCGTCTGAGCCGTGAATTTCGGTATGAACCGGAGCGCCATCGAAAGTATCAGCGAAAGCGACGGAATGATCCTCCCGAAAAGATAAACAAATTTATCGGAAGTAATCACTTCATTAAAACACGAAAACCAGATCAGCACCGTAGCCAGCATCGTCGCTGAAGCCGCCCCATAGACCATACTTTCCAGCGTCAGCGGATTCCCGCTTGGCAGATAAGTCAATATCGTGGCGCCTTCGTGCGTAAAGGCCGGATTTATGATGATCACCAAAAGCATCATCGGAAGCATGTAGACAAGCGAAAAATGCGCCGCCTTTCGGCCGCGCAAATAGATACTGTAGCAAAACCCTGCTGCCAGTGATATCAAAAGATACACCGGGTGCATGAAGCACATTGAAAACAGCAGCACCAGGGCGAAGTACAGAAAATTTATGAGTGGATGATAAGCAGAAAACGTGTCCCTATTTATCATTTCCTGTCCTTTCTCGCTTTATCGCCCTCGCCGGGCGCATCCCATTAAATAATAAATGCCTTACTCAGCATATTGTAGAGCATCTGAGCGATTTCGCCGCGATGAATATAAGTCGTCGGATTTGTGTTCAGATCGCTTTCGTCATAAATTCCTTCGCTATAGCAAAATGCCATCGCATTTTTTGCCCAGTCGGCAATGGTAATATAATCGCTGAACTGCGCCAGCGTATCTCTCATTTTTGTACTGTCCAGATCGGTCTTCATCATGCAGATCTTAGCAGCATTTGTAACCATTACTGCCGCTTCTTGACGGGTGATCAGTCCTTCCGGATCGAAAGTGGTAGCGCTTCTGCCGTTAACGATGCCCTTGCCGTTGGCTGCACCGATATATCCCGCATACCATTTGGAAGCAGGAACATCTGTAAATTTGGAAGTAGCCGCAGCTTCAAAACCCAGGCTTCTGGTAACGATAGCCGCAAACTGAGCTCTGGTCATGGTAGCGTTCGGCGCAAAAGTACCGTCGCCCATGCCGTTGATAATTCCACGGGAAGCCAGCTCGATAATGGCCTTTTCGTTGGCATTTCCACTGATGTCACTAAAGGAAACGTCTGCATTCGGGGCAGTGGTCTCAGGAGCCGGAGCAGCAGTTTCTCCACCGCTGATAGTGATGTGGTCGCTGAGACGATAGAGGCTGTTCTTTCCCTCCATTGCACGCTTTGCCGAGATCAATCCGTAGTAAGCCTGCTCTGTGGCCATGCCGTTTGCGTCTTTGCTTCCAAGCGGATGAGCAAAACCTTTTCCCTTGAAATAGAAGTTTTCCAGAAGATTGTCCACTGTGCTCTTGCCATTCTTCACAAAACGGCTGTCGTTCAGGTCAATTCCCAGTTCGCCAAGAGCCACCATCACCTGCACACAGCTTTCGGAGCATTCGGTATAACCCACAGACTCCGCATAGCCTCCGGTCTCGCCCTGCAGCTTTGAAAGGCAAACAAGAGCTTTTTCGGTTGCCGCCTTTACCTTCGGCTGATCCTGATATTTTGCCAGTGCCTGGAGCACCATGCCTGTCAGGTCCACATCCGCAAGCTGGTCTTTTTCCTCGGCAGCCTCGCCGCCGTTGAGAGTCCAGCCGCCGTTATTCAGCTGGCGGGACAGAATGCAATCGATGTATTTTTCACGAGTAGCCTGCACTGCAGCCTCGCTGTTTTTTGGAATTTCATAGTTTCCCGAATCCAGCGCAATCAGCGCCCAGGTCGGTCCGTTGATGCCCTGCCAGATAGTCTTTTCATAGTCACCCAGCGGAGTCAGGAGATTGTAGCCTCCTACATCACGAGGGTCCTTGCCGATAGCTGTCAGCACCAAAACCGTTCTTGAATACTCCGTATATTTACGTGCGGAAAGTACTCCTTTTTTGGCTTTCGTATAAGCCACAACATCCGCATAATATTTTTCAAAAATGCTTTCGTCTACCTGCTCGCCGCTTCTGGCCAGGCCAAAGATGAGCCAGTCTTCTCCCATCTGCCCGTCACCCAAAGCACCTTGAACCGCTTTAGCCGCAATGCTCGTGGTGTCTTTTATCGCATCATTTACCTGCGACTGAGTATGCGCAAAGGCCGGAACCGCAGCAAATACCATGCAGATCGCCATTGCCAGCGCCAGAATTCTTCCAAATTTTCTTTTCATAATACACGCTCCTTTTAAAAAATGGTGCGTCCGGTGGGACTCGAACCCATGGCCTTTCGCTTCGGAGGCGAACACTCTATCCAGCTGAGCTACGGACGCACAACACACATATTATATATTACGAAATCTTTTCCCGCAAGTCCGCCCTCTCAAATTTTAGACTGTTCCAACGTCATACCCGCATTCCACCATCACTGTGTCGTTTGGAAGCATTTTGTCAAGAACAATATGGTGTCAGTTGCAAAAATCACACAAAAAAGGAACCGATTTTACTCGATTCCTTCAAGGTCATAGCCCAATTAACTTGCGATTGGGAATGAACCATTCCCATGAAATGCTTTTTATGATTCTATTACATTCCAATACCCAGTCTTATTAGACCCAATTCTTTCTATATAGCCATTTTTCTTCAAAAATGAAATATTATTATCAATTGCAGTGGTACTTATTCCG
>CAMPBN010000023.1 GCA_946638265.1 uncultured Bacillota bacterium | reverse complement strand
TTCCCATCTCGAACACAGTAGTTAAGCTCCTTAGCGCCGATGATACTTGGTGGGAGACCGCCTGGGAAAGTAGGACGTTGCCGGTTTTTTTAATGCAAAAAACGGACTTCGGATCAAACCGGAGTCCGTTTCTATTTTGAAAAATTTTCCACGCGCAGGGCTTTATCAATTGCAAACCGGGGTGTATTGTGTTAGAATAATCTCGGTGTGTTGGCTGATTCAGCCCATTTTGTTTCGCAGGAGGAGCAGCTATGCTAATATTCAAAGCAGCATTGGTTTTTATGGCATGTATACCTGTTTTTTTGGCAGCCGTGCAGGTCTTCGAAATGCTGGCCGATGAAGTCATAAAGAAACATTAGCGCGAATTCCCGAAGACACACAAGTGCGCTGAAGATGACAAAAAGCGCAAAACGAAATTTGACTGGTGATTTTATGGACAATGGTTTTTTTATTTCTATAGAGGGCCCGGATGGAGCCGGCAAATCCACGCAAATCGATCTTCTGAAAAAGCATCTGAAGGAAAAGGGCTACGATGTTCTCGAGACCAGAGAGCCGGGCGGTACGCCTATCAGCGAAAAAATCCGACAGATTATCCTGGACAAAGGAAACAGCGAGATGGCTTCCATGACGGAGGCTCTGCTCTATGCGGCGTCCAGAGCGCAGTTGGTAGCAGAGGTCATAAAACCGGCATTGTCACAAGGCAAAGTGGTGATCTGCGACAGGTATGTGGATTCGAGCATAGCATATCAGGGCTATGGCAGAGGCCTTGGCGAAAGTATATCGGTAATAAACGATTATGCAGTGGATACCTGCATTCCGAACCTTACGCTCCTTTTCAAACTCCCGCCGGAGATTGGCAGCCGCAGGATTGACGAAAAGTCAAAGGACAGGCTCGAATCGGAAAAAATGAAATTCCATCAGGATGTTTACCGCGGCTATCTGGAAATCGAAAAGAAGTTCCCCGACCGCGTGGTAGGGATCGATGCAGCAGGCAGCATCGAAGAAATCGCGAACCGTATCGCCGATGTTGTTGATGGCAGACTGGCGAAGTTCGAACTCTAAGATTACGGGAAAATCGTAATTTGATATAAAAAATGATGAAAGATTAGCATAGTATGAGCCTAAAAAATCTGGGAATCAGCGAAAATTTATATAAGAGGCTGACAGGTATTGTCAAGAGCGGCAATATCATGCATGCCTACATTTTCGAAAGCAGCTTCGGCTTGGACAAAGAAGAGCTGGCAACAGAGTTTGCAAAAGCCATTCTATGCGAAAATCCGCAGGACGGCGATGCGTGTGACGGTTGCAGAGCCTGCCGGAGAGCAGAAAATGAGAATAACGAAAACATTATATTTGCGGAAGTCTCGGACAAAGGTTCCGTAAAGGATGAGGCTATCGAAAAGCTTCAGGAAAACCTGAAAAGAAAGCCGCTGGAGGGTGACAGGAAGGTGGCGGTTATTCCGGGCGGGGATACCCTCACAGCCAGAGCTCAGAACAGATTGCTCAAAACTCTGGAAGAGCCGCAAGGCAATGCCGTTATCATCATATTGGCAGATAATGTGGAAAACCTGCTCAAAACCATCAGATCCAGGTGCGTCATATTCCGTATCAGTGACTATTCGGCTGCAAGGGGCGCAGAAATGGCGGATCTTGCGCAGGAAATAGCTGAAATGATGATTTCGGGAGCGCCCACATACAGGATTTTCAAAATGACGGAAGATATTCTGCCGGACAGAGGCAAAGTGGTGGAACTGATGGATGCCCTGGAACTTGTCTACAGAGATCTTCTCGTAAGCAGGTCGCCAAAGTCGCGGCTTTACAAAAGACAATATATTTACAGTGCAGTGGACATATTGGAAGAAGCAAAACACAGCATTCTTTCCTCGTCCGGTGTCAATGCCGGCTATGCCCTGAAGAATGCGCTGCTTAGAATCGGAGGATAATATGGCAATAGTTGTAGGCGTGAGATTTAAAAGCGCCGGTAAAGTATATTATTTTGATCCGGGTCAGCTCGAGATCAAAGAGGGCATGAATGTCATCGTAGAAACGGCCAGAGGACTTGAGTTCGGCGAAGTGACAGCTGCCCCGAAAGAAGTGTCGGAAAGCGAAATCGTGCAGCCGCTCAAAAAAATCATCAGAGTGGCCAACGACAAAGACTATGTCCAGCACGAGGAAAACGTCCGCAAAAAAGAAAAAGCATTGGCACTTTGCCAGGAAAAGATAGATAAGCACGGCTTGGAGATGAAGCTCATCGATGTGGAATACACATTCGATAACAGCAAACTCATTTTCTACTTCACGGCTGACGGCAGAGTCGATTTCCGCGAACTGGTCAAAGACCTGGCGGGAGTCTTCAAAACCCGTATCGAGCTGCGTCAGATCGGAGTAAGAGACGAGGCCAAGATGCTTGGCGGCATTGGAATTTGCGGTCGCAGCCTTTGCTGTGCCACATGGCTGGCGGATTTTGAGCCTGTATCCATCAAGATGGCCAAGCTGCAGAATCTTTCACTCAACCCGACCAAAATCAGCGGTATTTGCGGCAGACTCATGTGCTGCCTGAAGTATGAAAACAGCACATACCAGGATTTGAGGCGCGGCATGCCTGATGTCGGAGAAAGAGTGAAGACACCGGACGGAACGGCTGTTGTGGTAGAAACCAACATCCTTGAAGGCAAGGTAAAGGGCAGATTGGTGCTGGAAGAACGCAGGGGCGAAGATCCCGAAAAGCTTTCGCCTGACATCACCACCTACCGCAAGGAAGATATAAGAAGGCTTGAGCGCGGTCACGGCAAAGACCACCGCAAGGATAAGGAAAAAGATATCTTTGAAGGTATGGATGCCGAGGCAGTGGCAGAAATGAAAAAGCTCATGAAGGAAGACTAACATGAGAGAGGATAACATAGGCTTTGGAGGGCTGAGGCTGCTCCAGGAGCCGGAAGAATTCTGTTATGGAGTGGACGCCGTGATCCTGGCAGATTTTGCTGCGGGAGTCAATCCAAAAAAAGCAGTGGATCTGGGCACAGGCAGCGGGATCATCCCGATGATACTCAGCCACAAAACGGATGCGGAAAAAATTCTTGGAGTGGAAGTGCAGGAAGCTTCCGCGAAGAGAGCTGCAGACAGCGTGAAGCTGAACGGGCTGGAAAACCGCATTTCCATAGTGGGCAGCGATATCCTGGCAGAAGGGCTGAAAGAAAAGATTCTGGAGGAGATGGGTGCGCCGGAAGGCGTGGATCTGGTCACTTCCAATCCGCCTTATATGCCGGGAGATGCGTCAATACCGGGAAATAATATCGCAAAAACCATAGCGCGGCGTGAGACAACGGCCAAGCTGGAGGATTTTGTGAGAGTGGCGGGAGAGCTGCTCTGCAGAAGGGGTCATTTTTTCATGGTCCACAGACCTTCCAGAATGGTGGATATCTGCTGCTTTATGAGGAAATACGGACTTGAGCCCAAGGAACTGCGCATGGTAAGCCCAAGGGCGGGAGCAGAACCCAACATACTCCTGATCCACGGAATCAAAGGCGCCGGGCCGGAGCTGAGGGTGCTGGACACGCTTTGCGTGCACGGAGAAGGCGACAGCTATACGGATGAAATAGAGCGCATATACGAAAGGAAATAAAATGGATATAACGATTTCATTAAAAGATCTGGGATTTATCATGATAGTGACGGCAGCATTCATTTTGCTGATCCAGCTCATCATTCTGACCAAAAATCTGGTGAAGACGGCAAAACATACCAATAAGATTCTGGAGGACACCGAAATTATCACCGGAATTGCTTCTGACAAGGCTCAGGAAGTGGATCAGATTATTTCCAGCATTGGTTGCACTACGGAAGAAATCACACAGCTGATAGAGGGCAACAACAGCATTCTCAAGGCGCTTGCCACCATCATCAACGTTTTGGCTGCTTTCAAGGGGCTTTTCGATGTAGCTACCGGCAAGAAGGCTGAAGTTGGGGTAAAAGAACCTGCCGAACCTGCGGCTGCAGCAGAGGAAGAAAATTAAGGATTTTTAAAGAAATTTGCCAAAACGGGTTGACTAAATATTTCCAAAATAGTAATATATATAACAACCGCTGAAAAAATTAGTAGAAATAATGATAATCTGTAAATAGGAGGGACTTTCTATGAAAGCAACAGGAATTGTAAGAAAGGTTGATGAACTCGGCCGTATCGTGCTCCCTATCGAGCTCAGAAGAACACTTGGAATCGAAATCAAGGATCCGATTGAAATTTTCGTTGATAACGATTTTATCTGTCTGAAGAAATATCAGCCTGCCTGCATCTTTTGCGGCAATGCTACCAACGTTGTTCGCATCAAGGACAAAAATGTTTGTGAAGATTGCATAAAAGAGCTGAAGATGCTATAATCATATAGCAAAAGTACCTGTCGTACGTAGTGCGGCAGGTTTTTTTTCTCACTTTCGAAATTTTGGAGGAACTATGGCAAAATTTATTGTCAAAAAAAGCGCACCATTGTCAGGAGAAGTTGAGATCAGCGGCTCCAAAAATGCTGTGCTTCCTATTATGGCGGCCACTATCCTTTGCCCGGAAAAATGCGAGATAAGGGATGTTCCAAAGCTCAGGGACGTGGACGTTATGGTGCAGATTCTGACTATTCTCGGGGCATCCGTAAAGGATGAGCTGAAAGAAAATAAACTGACGGTGCAGGCAGGGACCATTGCTACCACTGAGCCGCCTTACGGACTGGTGAGCAAGATGAGAGCTTCTTTTCTCATTATGGGACCGCTGCTTTCTCGTTGCGGCAGAGCCCGCATTCCGCTGCCGGGGGGCTGTGCTATCGGAGCACGTCCTATCGACCTTCATCTGAAGGGGTTTGCGGCTATGGGCGCGCACATCGAAGAAGGCAGCAGCTTTGTGGAGGCATCGGCAGACAAACTCCACGGAGCTAACATCTATCTCGACTTTCCAAGCGTGGGGGCCACGGAAAATATCATGATGGCGGCCACACTGGCGGAAGGCACCACAATCATCGAAAATGCGGCTGAAGAGCCTGAAATAGTAGACCTGGCCAGCTTCCTGAACAAGATGGGAGCGCGTATCAAGGGCGCAGGTACCGACACTATCAAGATTGAAGGCGTGGAAACGCTCAAAGCAGTCACCCACCATGTTATTCCGGACCGTATCGAGACAGGTACATTTATGCTGGCGGCAGCCATTACCAGAGGCGAGGTTCTCATCAAAAATGCTTTGCCTGACCATGTAAAGCCTGTTATAGCCAAGCTTCGCGAGTGCGGAGTGGAGGTGGAGGACACTCTGGAGGGCTTGAGAGTCACAGCGGCGGGCAAACATCTCAATGCCACTGACATTAAGACTATGCCTTATCCGGGCTTCCCGACTGATATGCAATCCATATTCATGGCGTTCCTTACGACGGTACCGGGCACCAGCAATATCATTGAAACGGTATTTGAAAACCGCTTCATGCACGTCAGCGAGCTTTCCAGAATGGGAGCGTCCATCAAGACCAACGATAGGTCCGCAGTGATCACGGGCGGAATGCCGCTTCACGGCGCACAGGTGGTTTCCACCGACCTTCGTGCAGGCGCGGCTCTGGTACTGGCGGGGCTTGTGGCCGAGGGTACTACGGAAGTGGACGAAGTTTATCACATCGAGCGCGGCTATGAGCGCTTCGTGGACAAATTCACCAAGCTGGGCGCAAAAATCGTAAAGAAGAGCCCGGACAACAATTCATACAACAAGTCCAAATAAGGCCGGATTCGGCCACAAAAAGGAGAAGAAAAATGGCTGATTTGCAGTTCTTAAGACTTCTTGCAAAAGATTATCCGAATCTGATGGCCGCCACCAAAGAGGTGATCAACCTCAAGGCCATACTGGCGCTGCCAAAGGGCACGGAATATTTTCTTTCGGATCTTCATGGTGAGCATGAAGCTTTCGTGCATATGATCAAAAGCGCTTCGGGTACTATTCGCGCCAAGATTGAAGAAATCTATGGTGAGGCCCTGACACGTGAAGAACGCTACGATCTGGCTTCCCTGATTTATAACGCGGAAGCGGAAATCAAGCGCCGCAAAAAGTCGGGCATCGACATGAATATGTATTATCGCGAAAACATCTACAGACTTATTGAGATCTGCAAATCCGTTTCCACGAAATACACGCGTTCCAAGGTCAGAAAGAATCTGCCGAAGTACTTCGACTATATCATCGACGAGCTGCTTCACGCAGACGACCAGGAAAACAAAGCGTCTTACTATATCGAAATCGTCAACGCCATCGTGGAATATGACATGGCGGAGGAGTTTACCATCATGCTGGCGGACACTATCGGTACCCTGGCTTGCGACAAGCTCCACATTCTGGGCGATATCTTTGACAGAGGTGCGCATCCGGATCGCATTATGGACTTCCTGATGCAATATCACGATGTGGACTTTCAATGGGGAAATCACGACGTAGTGTGGATGGGCGCGGCTACAGGCAACTGGGCGTGTATCACCAACGTGCTGCGCATGAATATCAGCTACAACAATTTCGACATGCTGGAGCTGGGCTATGGCATCAACCTGCGCCCGCTGGCAGTGTTCGCGGAAAGATTTTACGGGGACGACCCGTGCGAGGCTTTCAAGCCAAAAGTCTTTGACGAAAACAAATTCGACCCTGTCAGCATGGAGACGGCTGCGAAGATGAACAAAGCCATCACCATCTGCCAGTTCAAAGCTGAGGGGCAGCGTATCAAGGCGCACCCTGAATACGGCATGGAAGGAAGGCTTCTGCTGGAGTGCATCGACTACGAAAAGGGGACTATCACCCTGCCACGCGGCGGCACATATGAGCTGAAGGACAAAAACTTCCCGACCATCGATCCGAAAGATCCTTACAAATTCACACCGGATGAAGAGGACCTGATGAATCGTCTGGAGGCTTCGTTCCTGCTTTCCGAAAAGCTGCACAAGCACATACGCTTTCTGTACAGCCATGGGTCGCTTTACAAGATAGTAAATAACAACCTTCTTTTCCATGGGTGCCTGCCGATGACGGCAGATGGCGAATTTGAAGATGTATCCATCAATGGAGAAACCTTCAAAGGAAAAGAGCTCATGGATTACCTGGATACGCAGGTACGCATGGCTTATTTCACACCGCGCGAATCGGGCGAAACCGGGCGCTCGGGAGATTTGATGTGGTATCTCTGGCTGGGCAGCAAGTCTCCGCTGTTCGGAAAAGACCAGATGACCACTTTTGAACGCTGTTTCATTGCGGACAAGGCCACTCACAAAGAGTATTCCGTGCCTTATTATACGCTGATAGAAGAAGAAAAGCATTGTGACACGATCCTGAAGGAATTCGGCCTGGATCCCGAAACGGCGCATATTCTGATAGGTCATGTGCCTGTCAAGGTGAAAGACGGCAAGAGCCCGATCAAAGGAGGCGGCAAGCTATTCATGATCGATGGCGGCATGTCCAAGGCCTACCAGAAAGATACGGGCATCGCAGGATACACATTTATCTACAATTCCCGCTTCATGGCGCTGGCAGAGCACCAGCCTTACAGCCCGTTGATGCCGGACGGAACCCAGGAGTTCCATTCGCCGAAACTCCGCACCGTGGCGCTTTTGAAGAAGCGACTGCTGGTGCGCGATACGGACCAGGGCGTCATCATTCAAAAGCATATCAACAACCTGAACGAGCTTATCGAAGCTTTCCGCCGCGGCGAACTGAAGGAAGTGTACTAGGGCAACCAACGCAGGCGCGACATGACTATCGCAGATGCAGCCGCAGCATAATCTCAGAGACATAACAGCGATGCAGCTATTGAAGGTGCAGCGCAATATAATTATTAAATGAAAAAGCAGGTGATCGCACACGCGAGCCTGCTTTTTGGTTGTAGGCGCGGGCCTGCTTTTTGCTCTCTTGAATATCTGTGGGATAGTTTCAATCACTATTCTGCTTTTTATTGTAATGGCGCGAGCGGCCCGCCGCAGCCGCCACCAATCCGCTTGCTTTGTCCACCTGCCCGCCGCCCCGCTTGCCTGTCCGTGTTGGTGTCGTATCGGCAAAATCCAGCAAAGAAATATACAGCAGGGCAAATAATATAAATGAAGAATATGAACGAAAAATATGAAACAGGGGCATGAAATGGAAATAAAGAAGAAAAATGCGAAACGCTCTTGACAATATTTGGAATTTAGGATACAATTTGGAAGCGAGAAAGCGGAGAGAGTCCCTTGGAGACACAAAAAGCGATTTTGAGGGACAAATTCACGGAGAAAAGCGAGCTCAAAGGGCTATCTCGGGAAGCTGAGATGGATTGAAAGTCCCCGGAATTGCAATTTTGATTCAAAAAGGGACTTAAAAGGAGTAATTTGACCGGGAAATAGCTTAATGGCGAGCGAATGACGAGAAAACGAGTCCCTTAAATTGCAGAAAATTAAAATTGAGGGAGTGGGGTATTCCCTGGGATTGCGAAAATGCTTGAAAAAGGGACTCGTTTGTCCCTCGAATAGCCTAATTGACGATTTAAGGGACTCTGGCGGGGGGATTATTGTTGGAATCGAGGTCGTTGAGATGGTGACGGGCGCGTTGCAGAAGGCAGGGCAATTGCAGACGACGGGCTTGGAATGGTTGGAGGCAGCGGGCGCGGAGGCGACAGGAAGCATGGCACTAGGAGGTGACCTGGCGTTTAAATATATAAAAAGGATGGAGGATTGAGATGAAAAGATTGTTGAGTGACATGGAAAAGAGAATTGCAGATTTGCGCAAGGGGATAATGCTCGCAGAGAAGAAGGCGGGCACTTTCCCGGAAGGGAGGTTGCGTGTCGGTGGCGGTAAAGGGAATATTAAGTTCTATCATATGTGTGAGTCACCGGAACCCTCAGAAAAATTCATTCCTAAGAAGAATGGGGAACTGGCGCGCATTTTGGCCCAAAAGGAATATACCGAGAAGTTCTTGAGGTTGGCAAATCATGAGCTGCAGGGGCTTGAAAAGCAGGCGCGCCGGCTTTCAAAGAAAAATGCGGACATGGCCTATGAAAGTGCGACGCAGGTCAGGCGCGAGCTGATTGATCCGTATATCCTGACGGATGAAGTGTACGCAGAGCGGTGGAAGAGCGAAAAGTTCAGGACGAATTTTTACAAGTGGGAAGAGAGGGTTTATGCGACCAAGAAGGGCGAGCAGGTACGCTCCAAGTCGGAGGCCATTATAGCAGATATGCTTTATGAATTGGGGATACCATACTTCTACGAAAAGGAAGTGATATTGAAGAACGGTAAGGTCAGGTATCCGGATTTCACGGCGCTGCGTGTGCGAGACCGAAAGGTTTTTTATCTGGAACATTTCGGACTATTGGATAGGCCCGAGTACGTGGAGGGGTGCCTCAAGAAACTGTATGAATATATGGAAAGCGGGATATATCTTGGAAGCAATTTGCTGATGACATATGAAACCGCGGAAACCCCGCTGGATATTGTTCAGCTCAGGCAGATGATGAAGACGGTGTTTCTTTGAGGTTTTAAGGTGCTGAACGTTTGTGTACAAGGGGTAGCGAAAAGTGGACCTGCTTTTGGTAGGCAGATGATAAATTCAAAGTGAACGGTCACTCAAGAGCAAGGTAGTAAGAAACAAAGGACAAAAAAAGCCGTTTTGAGAAAAAATTATTTTCTAAAACAGGATTTATTTATGCTTACAATCAGCAATAAAATAATGTCTAAAAGGGCTTTTTTGCGTGATACGCAAATTTTTTAAAATTTTTTGCGTGTGGCGCAAAAATTGGGAAAGATTTACACAATCTGACATAATAAGACAAAAATTAAATTGTTGCAAAATTTTGATTATCCTATTATGATACAGGTGGATTCCAAATTAACATCTAATGAATCAGATAATACCTGATTCATAAGTTGAATATGAGGTGAAATATGGTTGGAGGAATAATACTGGTTTTGGTGGGGGTAGCGTGCATTGCAAGCTGCTTTATCAAAGACAAAGATGGCTATAAGTACAAAGACGATGTGGTTTCCAGCCACATGCTTGCCGATGAAGTGGACCGGGAGCAGGGAAGAAAGCTGCCAAGAATCAATCCGGGTAACGGAACGGCAAACAATTATGCGCGCATGGACAAGTCCTGGAAGTCACTGCCGGATTTTATTATTCAGCTTGCGAAGGGCCGCAGAAAGTAATGCGGTAGGCATGGCTGATTGCAAGGTTGCAGGAAGTAGAAAGGAGGACGGCATGGCTGAGTGCAAGGGTGATGGGAAAAACAAAGAGAGAAACAATGGGAAAATCGAAAAAAAATACGAAGAAAAAATCGTAAGCAGCGAGACTCTGCAGCAGGAGCTCAGAGCCGAGGGCAGCGATATTCCCGACATGGGGCTGGGCTGCGCCTGCGGATTTAATAAATTCTCAAGGCGTGACAAGTCCTGGAAGTCCCTGCCGGATTTTATTATTCAGCTTGCGAAGGGCCGCAGAAAGTAATGCAGTAGGCATGGCTGATTGTAAGGCCGCAGGAAGTAGAAAAGAGGACGGCATGGCTGATTGCAAGGGCGCAGGAAGTAGAGAGGAGGACGGCATGGCTGCGGGCAAGGCAAAATCCTTGGAAAATACCGCAGAAACTTTGACAATATCAGTGGTTTGATTTAAAATGAGAACGGTTTCATTTTGAGACTGTTCTCGTTTTTAGCATAGGGGGAAATCGACATGAAAGAAAAAAGAATTTGGACAAAAACGCTGGCGCTTACGCTGGCTTTGATACTGGCAGTTTGCGGATTCAGCGGCTGCACGAAGGAAAAAGAAGAGGCTGCGCGGATTTCGGTAGTCTGCGCCGGCTTTGCGGAATATGACTGGGTGAAAAATATCGCGAAAGATGTGGAAGGTGTGAAAGTCACATACCTTGGCGAAAACGGTGTGGATATGCACAGCTACCAGCCGGGTGCCGAAGATGTGGCAGCTCTGAAAGCAGCAAACCTGATAGTATATGCCGGCGGCGCTTCTCAGGAATGGCTGGATGAAATCGCAGCGGAGAGGGATGCCGAGTCCGGAAAGATATCGGTAAATCTGTTATGGGTAATAGGGGAAAATGCCCTGGAGGAAGAAATCGTGGAAGGTATGCAGGCTGACGAGGAAGAGGCCGGCAGCCTTGAAACGGACGAGCATACCTGGCTTTCGCTGGGCAATGCCGTGATTTCCTGCAAAGAGATAAATCGCGCGCTGGATCTTTTGGATGCAGACCATGCTGCTGAATATGACGCAAACTGCGCCGCATATGTGGACGAGCTGCAGGCGCTGGATATGGAATTTGTAGATGCAATGGAGGGCGCAAACAAGCATACGATGGTGTTTGGCGACCGCTTCCCGTTCAGATATATGATGGAAGACTACGACTTGCAGTATTTTGCGGCATTTCCGGGCTGCAGTGCGGACTCGGAGGCCAGCTTTGAGACCATCGTGTTCCTGGCAGACAAGTGCGACAAGCTGAACCTGCCGGCTGTGATAGAACTGGAAAATTCCACGGGATCTATCGCCAAGGCTGTGGCTGAAAATGCAAAGGGAAGCCCAAAGGTTCTCACCATGAACTCCATGCAGTCCGTGAAGAAAGCGGATATAGAGGGCGGGGCGACTTATCTTTCAATCATGGAAGGAAACCTGGAAACCGTCAAAGAGGCGCTGGACTATCAGGCGCCGGAACTCTAGAAGCGGCAACGGGATATCGAGGAAGGAGTGGCCGGAACGAATCCGGAAAAACAGAATTTTGATTTTGGTATAAGGACAGAAAATGGCACAGTTGGAATGTAAAAATTTAAGCCTGGGATATGAGACGGGAATGGTTATAAACCGTCTCAATTTTCGCGTGGATGCGGGGGAGTACCTCTGCATCGAGGGCGAGAACGGTGCAGGCGAAAGCACGCTGCTGAAGGCGATTTTGGGATTGAAAAA
>CAMPBN010000022.1 GCA_946638265.1 uncultured Bacillota bacterium | reverse complement strand
CGCCGATCCTGAAGGCCGCATCGGCCTCCGCCCATTTAAGACGCACGAATGCCGCATTTCCGATTACCGTCACAGCCAGGAGCATGGTAGACAAAATCATGGTAACAAACACGCATACCGCTCCTTTTTTCCCCCTGATAAACTCTGTCAAAGCATACTCCTCCCTGCGTCAGTCAGTCTCACAAAAGCTTCCTCGTCCAATATCACTTCCTCGACGATATAAGATTTTGAACCGCTAAAATTCAGTATTCCCTTGCTACCATAATCATAAGAGGAATTTCCACTGAAAAATCTATATCCCGATTTAGTGATATCCGTTGCACATGTTTCTTCCGCTCCGGAATTTCCAAGCGCTCCGCCGCAACCGGTTTCAGCAGCCTCAGCAGCTTTTTGCCTGAAAGCCATCTGATTCTCCGCGGAGCTCTCTGCTTCTTCATACAGCCCCACCATCATGTAGAGCATAGTCACCGCGATGACGATCACCAGCGGAAAAACCAAAGCTGCTTCCATCATAATGCTCCCTTTTTTTGACCGAAGCTTTTGTAAGGCCGTCTTCATAAATCCTGCCCCCTAGAACTGTGCCAGCCCCTCGAATGTCCCGTTCACGAAATCCGTGATTTCCGTCTTGAAGATCAGCCCTACGCCGATGGCAATGGCAATCAGAATTCCAACCTGGACCATTTCCATACCTGCTTTGCTACGAAAGCGGATGGGTTTTTCATGAATTCGGATAAGTTTTCCCTCTTTTTGCATACTCCCAATTTTCATTTCTTCTCCTTTCAATTCCTAAATCCAACAAATTTTCCGAGGCAGCTATTTTGTAAAATCTTTTGTGTATTTTGATATGATATTTGTATTCACGTCCAATCAAAGCATTGCTTTTACTTATCTCAAGTGTTTTTTACATTTCATAGCTGTATTTACATATCATATCTATATTTACAGTAAGTATTCTCTTTTACAGTTTTTGCCTCGCATGAATATAATAAAACAGTTGCCCGGAAAAAGCAACTGTTTTTTGTAAATTTTTTACTTGAAATTTTTTCTAGTCATGCACTCCTGTATTATTTTTTCGCTGTCCGCACCCACGATGTCGAGACCGACAGCCTTTATGCATTCAACTTCTTTGATGCCGTAGAAGCTCTCAGCAAGGGTCTTAATATAGCCGAATCCAAACTCTTCCGGCACATAGTCTCCCCCCGCCGTCATCACATAATAAAGCTTACCTGCTTTGCACAGACCGCTCGGGAATCCTTCCGGTGTATATTCAAAGGTTATGCCCAGGACATTTATGTGCTCGATGTACTGCTTTAACACCGCAGGAAAAGACATATCCCAATAAGGCGCCGCAATAACAATAGTATCTGCCCTCGCGAACTGCTTTGCAAGATCAAAATACGCATCCGAGAAATCACCTGCGGCTATGTTCTTGTCGCGTTCTGCAAGCAACGTCTCTGTGGTCTTCGGGAAATCAAACTCGCAAAGTCTGACTTCCTCTACCGCGTCCGCTGCATCCCCGGCAGTCAGCGACCGCAAAAGTGCTTCAGCTATTTTCTTTGTACGCGATTCCTTTCTCGCGCATGCATTTACAAATAAAATCATTTCATCGCCTCTTTCTCATTTATTTATTGCGATTCACTGCATCTGCAAAAGAATTATCCTGTTTTCATTATAAACGCACAACGGCATGAACTTCAAGGTCGACCACTATTAAACCGCAGAAATTATTTTTGCTCAAAAGCAGGCAATTTTCGTTCTGCAAACAATACTTGAAACGGGAACGAAAAAAAGGTATACTCCGTATAAGAAATTTTATAAGTTCGGAGGTAGTAATATGGAAAATCTCAGCCCTTTCTGCACCTGCACTGACACCAAGTGCCCGATGCACCCCACAAACCACGACAAAGGTTGCGCACCTTGCATTACCAAAAACCTTGAGCAGCACGAAATCCCTTCCTGCTTCTTCAAGGAAATAGAGGATAAGCATGTAGGCGACACCTACTTCTTCGAAGACTTCGCAGAGGCCGTAAAACGCAATAAAGAAAACAAATAGGAACCTTTTATGGATTACAGAATTGTGGAAGGCGCCGAAAATATCAAGCTTGACGATGTTGTCAGGCTCCTAAGAATGACCTACTGGGCTGACAAACGGCCGGTAGAACAGATAAAAAAATCTATCGAAAATTCGACCTGCTACGGGATCTACGCAGAGGGCGAAAAGCAGCTTTCCGGCTTTATCCGCGTCATTACGGACTTTGCCACGACTTATTATCTTTGCGATGTGGTGGTGGACGAAAAGTACCGCGAAAGCGGCCTGGGTCATGCCCTGCTCTCCCACATCCTGGCGCAGCCCGAATACTCTGCTATGCGTGGCGTGCTGTTGACCCGGGATGCCCATGGATTCTACGAAAAATTCGGCTTTGAACGACTTGAAGGCCGAGCTATGACAAAAGCGCCGAAAATGTGATACGGCGCTTTTTTTTAATGCAGCGGAGGTTGTCCTGCCAACTCGGAGCATTCACCAATTTTTCACATAAATTTCATAAGAAAGCCCCACGCCTTGTGCTATAATATATTTAAGCTTTGACGCTAATTTAATCTGCCCGCGGCAGATGGGGCTTGGAGGAAAAGTGTGATGAAAAAAAGATTGTTACTGCTGAGCGCAGCTATAATAATATTGATTTTGGTCGGGGCAGCCGAAGTTTTTGCCACCTCGCCTTCCGTAAATATCGATGGAGAAAGCGTTGAGTATACCGATTCCACGGGCTATCCTTTCATAGACACAAACAGCAGGACGCAGGTGCCGCTGCGAGCCACCATGGAAGAGTACGGTTGCTACGTCCTTTGGGATTCGTACACCCAATGCATCACGGTATATAACGATTCGCAAAAGGTCCAGCTTTGGATCGGGCGACCGTATATCATGATCGGCGACTACAACGGCAAGTATATGGATACTTCTCCGATGATTATCGGCGGCAGGACTTATCTTCCCATCAGACCTGTGCTGGAGGCATTCGGCGCGGATGTAAGATATGACAGCGATACGGCTGTGATTGATGCTTACTCGCCGGCATACAAACTCGCCACCCATATGGACGGAACCCAAGAAGTGGAATATGAATGGGAAGACCCTTACAATTCCCGCCGCTCCAAGACCTGGTACTACACAGGCACATTGGACACATCCATCTACAACTATTACAGGTCCGTGGATCGGAAAAATATCAACGGCTACACGTATTACACCAAGGACACCCTGGACGACTATCTGATTGAAGACCTGGTGGACACTTTCAGGGAAGGCGCCGAGGACTACGATAACAATCAGCTGGCAAGACTGGTCATTGCTTTCGTTCAAAGCTTTGACTATATTTCTGACGAGGATTGGACCGGCACCTATGACGAATATCCGAAATTCCCGTACGAAACGCTCTACGACCACTGCGGCGACTGCGAAGATACATCTATTCTGCTGGCCACACTGCTGAAAGAAATGGGCTTTGATGTCTGCCTGATCGGTCTGCCCGGCCATATGGCAGTGGGCATCAAGGGCGGCGATTCCGTCAAAGGCAGTTATTTTTCCTACGGAAGTAAAAAATATTTTTACATAGAAACTACGGCTGAGGGCTGGGACGTGGGAGAAATCCCGGACGAATACGCAGGCTCTCGTGCACAGCTTATGTTCATCTAATAATAAAAAAGCGTCGGTTTATTCCGACGCTTTTGTTATCGTTTGGCGGTTGCTGCTCCGCACATTGCTCTACTCTGCCACGATTTCAATCTTGGAGATGATATCCTTTGAAAACGCGCTGAAGACATATTCCCTGCAAAGGGCTATGAGGTTCTTGTCACTTTCCTTCACCTTTACGGCTGTGACTTCAGGCTTGGCTGCTGCCATCACCGCAAAATATCCGATGCCAAGGCCGTCTACACTGACCTCACCTGCTGCCTTTTCCAAAGCTTTCTTCGTCTTCAGAATCTCATCCGGAGAAGCTGCGGCCACGATTTCTCTGCCCTCAGCGATGCACGGATAGCTGAAGCCTTTTCTGCAAAAGCCTGTCTGCGGGATGATTTTGCCGTCCATTTCGTTTCTGTCATTGCCGGCGGCAAAGCCTTCAAACGCCTTGATATTCTTCTGTGTCAGCGTCATCTTGCCCTTTTTGATATCCTTGCCCACCTTGAAATTCTTCACGAAGAAATTCTCGCTGAATTCCTTTTCTTGGAATATATGTACTCCCTTTTCCACATACTCGCTCCAAGGCTCTTCGTCATAAAGCTCGATGGCCCCAAGAAGCGCCGCGCGATACATGGTCTCAGCATCCTCGTCCTTTTTATATCTTCCGAAGATCTCTTCCGTAAAAATATCCGGAAAATCGTTTAAGAAATTCTGTAATTTGGTAAAATACTCACCGTTTGAATATTGCACTGCCTCGTTCATGGCCAATCCTCTTTTCTTTTTCTTATCTTTGAGCCACAAGTTTCACATCGGCCCACGAATATGAATATACCACAAAGCCAGCCTTTTTGCACGATTTTTTATAATGTCATCATCACGGGCGCAAGCGTGATCAGAATAAGTACCAGCAGCATCAGCGCCATGGGAAAAGCCATCTTGGTCTCCGCCAAGCGGCTCTTTTCCTCCACGCTTTTTTTGGCCATGTGCCACAAAAATTCTGATTCGCGGTCCAGTTTTTCCGAAAGCTCGGTGCCTCTGTCCATATTGGCTGTCATGATACCGCAGATTCTGAGAAGCTCCCTGCTTTTTTCCTTCATGGCAAAATCCCTTAGCTTTCGCAATACCGGCACTCTTTCTTTGGCAGCATCGGCGCTAAGTTTTTGGAATTCCTTCAGCAGCAGGTTGCCGCTTTCCCCTTCACTTCCCAGTTGTTCAAGCGCAGTCTGCAGCACCATCCCCGAATTCAGCATCAGCGAAAGCCTGCTGAGAAATTCCGGTAGAGCCGAAGTAATATCTTCCTTGAATACCACCTTTTGGAGTTTTTTGGCATAACAAAATGCGAAGATCATAGAGCTGAGAGCTATCCCCATGATAATGCGGCCCGCCCCGCTTTCATACAGCGGCAAAAGGTAGTCGGGTGATGCGAGCCTCAGGCATAGTATCACAACCAAAGGCAGGGCCGCGATCAGCTTGCCTTCAAACACTTTTTGCGCTATCAGAGTCTTCATGTCGCGCTCTATCATGAGCTTGTCGGTAATCACCTGCATTCCTCTGGAAATCACGGCAGTCAGATCGCCTCCCGCATCACGGCAGGCATAATAGCTGTCCGTAAAATTTTTTAGCTCTTCGATGCCGCTTCGCTGCGCAAAATCCGCAAGAAGCTGCTTTTCCCCCATATTGAGGCTTTCGATTTTCCCGTTCATAACTTTTATCTCACGGAGCAGCGCACCTTCCTCCAAAGCAGTTTCCGCTTCCTTCAGCGCATCCCTCATATGAAGCCCCGAAGCCACGGAAGATGAGATGCTGTAAAGAAAATCTACAAGGTCGCTCCGCAGCTTTTTCATCCGCCTGTCTGCCAGCATCTTTTGAAGTTCCTTTTGCCCATAAAAAAGTATCGGCAGCAGCAGAATTGCAAACTTTATGCTGTTGAAAAAAAGAATCGCCGCTGCGAGGAGCGCGATGCCCCCTGCCGAATAATAAATTCTCTTTTCTTTTGCACTTAAAATATAAATATTATAATTTTCGATCATTACTTACGACCCTTTCGCATTTCCTGTGTTATTCCCGCGCGCTCCAGTTTTAAAAGATTTTTCAGTTCGCTGCCTGTTCGTTTCAGTCTGCCGTTCAGTTCATACTTAAAAAGCGTATTAAGCATTATATTGCCGCCGCGTAAATCCTTTGAAACTTCAGCGATCTCGAGGATTCTGCGCTTTTTATCCGAGAGCCTGCCCATATGGACTATGATATCAATTCCTTCCGCGATTTGGCTCCTGATGGACTCAGCCGGCAGGTTGGCTCCCTGAAGGAACATCGCCTCAAGGCGCTTCAGCATTCCCGCCGCCGAATTGGCATGGCCTGTGCAGAGTGAGCCGTCATGCCCTGTATTCATCGCCTGGATCATGTCCATCACCTCCGCGCCCCTGACTTCTCCCACGATAATCCTGTCCGGCCTCATTCTAAGCGAAGATTTCACCAGATCCTGCATGGTAATCCGGCCCTTTCCCTGAGAATTGGCATTTTTGCATTCCAGCCGCACCAGATTCGGGATGTGCCTGATCTGAAGCTCCGCCGAATCTTCGATAGTTATCACGCGCTCGTCCTGCGGAATATATCCCGAGAGTACATTTAGGAATGTGGTCTTGCCTGACGAAGTTCCACCGCTTATAAAAATGTTATATCCTGCTATTACCAGCATTTTCAGGAATTCAGCCGCTTCTTCCGTGATGCTGCCTTCTGCCAGAAGATCTTCCATTTCCAGCGGCTTTTCCGGGAATTTTCTGATCGTCAGCACAGGGCCGCCCAGCGCAATATTTTTGTAAACGGCATTGATACGCGAGCCGTCGCTCAGCCTCGCATCCACAATCGGCACCATCTCATTGATCTCGCGCCGCACGTTGCCTGCCATCTTTCGTATAATCTCTTCCAGCTCTTCCGTGCTTTCAAAATAAAACTCCGAGCGGCATATTCTGCCGTCTTTTTCCACGAAGACATTGCCTGCGCCGTTTACCATAATCTCTGTAACGCTTTTATCTTCCAGCAGCATCTGCAGGGCGCCGTATTCACGCCTCAGGCTGCAAAAGGTTCGCATTATCGCTCCGTGGCGCTCAGCCGGAGTAAGAAATCGATATTCCGGTATTTCAAATGTCAATTCCTTTATTTTTTCCATGACCGCTTCATCGTCCGCGCAGCTGCCTTCGTTCATAATCCAATTTCCGGTTTCGACCGTCAATTTTTCTCCGCTCATTTAGCCTCCTTGCCCGATTTCTTTACCGATTTTTCTTTTGATTTTTTGATAATATTTTGCCTGCCGCATTTTACTTGATTTGTATCGCTTTACAGATATTACCACTTTGCGAGTCGTTTGTCAAATATTTACTGTCAGATTTTTCTATCGTGGATAAAAAGATTCCCGTCCTGTCAATAAAAAAAGACCTGCCGCGCACCTGAGCGCAACAAGGCCCTTTATTAAGAATATTTTGCTTTAAGAAAAACTGTTTCGCAGCTAATCAAAATTCCGAAATACCGGCTGTTTTTCGCCCGTATGAACACCTGTGGACGGATCCGTGCCGTGGTCCGAAACTACCTCGATTTTATGCTCTGAAGCCAGTAATGCGGCGATTACTTCCCTGTCAACTTTTCCAAGAAACGCCTTTTTTTCCGCAGGATTTTTCCTGTGAGAAGCTTCATCCGCTCCGTTGATATGGAGAACTACATTTTCAAATTTTTCGGCAGCTGCAAGTGCCGCTTCTGTCTTGGCGCGAAGGTCGGTATCCACATCTCCCGTGGCACCAGGCACATCGATAATATCAAAGTCAAGGAGTTTTGCGATTCCCCTTACCACAGTAGTCGCAGTGATAACAGCGGTTTTACCCGCCGGGAAAAGTGCCGCGTTTCGCTTTACTTCACACTCCCTGCTCTCGCCCCAGAGCGCGATGCACGAATCATTTTGGCGGAAAAAGTCAAAAGCTCTCGCTACAGCTTCCACGCCTTCCGGACGCTGCGCCGAAGCAAAGCCTCTGCTGGGTGGGAAAGTCCTCAGCTTTTCAATACTTCCTGCTTTCCCCGGAAAAACAAAGATGCTGCGATAATCGCCTATCGGGTAAAAATTGCAATAGGTTTTGCCATTTTCATCATTCAATTTTATCGGGGCTTTTTCCGCATTTGGAAGCGGCGCAACCAGCTCTGCATTTTCTTTCAGCGAATATCTGCTGCCGCGAAGGATCAGGTCGGTTTCACCGGTCGGAACGCCTGCTCCGAGTGCCTCAGCATAGCCACGGAGGTTTGCGGGAACAGCTTCGGCTCCCAGAATATGGAGTACGCAGGTCAGGGTTTCGGGTTCGCATCCGCAGCATGTATCCCGCTCCCCGGCATATTTCATTTTCGAAAGATTTTCATATTCGGCAGGCGAAAATCCATGATCCGTCATACCGTCTATGATGCAAAGAATTTTACTCAAAGCTTTTCCCTAAACCTCTCTGTTAAGAATTTTGTAGATGTATTCCATGTTAAGACCGCTTCGCACCGCATCTGCCAATTTGTCATACTGCTCTTCCTTGTAGCGGCCCGCATCGAAGGTCCCGATGACTCCAAAGTCTGCACCCTTCTTATTGCAAAGCGCTTTTAATATTTCGTCGGCTATGCCCGGAGCATCGAAAATCCCGTGGATGTAACTGCCGTAGATATTGCCGCTGCCGGCCAGTGCAGGCATTTTCTGCTCGCTTCTTCCCATATGGATTTCGTAGCCTTCGTATTTTTTTCCGGAAAGACCACAAAGGATGCCTTCCACAGCATCGAAAACGCCTTCTGTCTGCACCTGCACTTTTTCGCCTCGGAATACGGTTTCCATGGAAAGAAGGCCGATACCCGCAATTTCTTTCACATCTGCAGCTTCCACCATGTCAGGGTCCTTTACGGTTTTGCCCAGCATCTGGTAGCCTCCGCAGATGCCAAAAACCACTGTTCCGCGCGATGAAGCCTGCTTGATTGCTGCTTCGAGGCCGGATTCCCGCAGCCACATCAGATCGGCGATAGTGCTTTTGGTGCCCGGAAGGAGAATCAGATCCGGCGCATGCAGGTCCGCAGTGCTGCTGACATATCTGACAGACACGTTTTCGTAACGTTCAAAAGGCGAAAAATCGGTGAAATTTGAAATTCGTGGAAGCCTGATGACTGCTATATCGATGAGTTTTCGTTCCGTATTTTTCGAAAATCTTTCCGTAAGACTGTCTTCGTCGTCAATATCCACGTGAATGTATGGCACCACTCCCGCCACAGGCACGCCGCAAAGTTCTTCCAGTGTGCGAAGCCCGGGCTCCAAAATGCTGCGGTCGCCGCGGAATTTGTTGATAATGGTACCTTTGATTCGCTTTTGTTCATCTTCTTCCAAAAGCTTGATGGTGCCGTAAAGCTGGGCAAAAACGCCGCCACGGTCGATGTCGCCCGCAAGAAGGACAGGTGCATCCACCATTTTGGCAAGCCCCATATTAACGATGTCTTCATCTTTTAGATTGATTTCCGCAGGGCTGCCCGCGCCTTCGATAACGATGATGTCATTTTCGGCTGCCAGACTTTCATAGGCTTTCATTACTTCGGGAACGAATTCTTTTTTGCGTTTGTAATATTCCATGGCGCTCATGTTGCCGATAGGGCGGCCGTTAACGATGATTTGGCTGCCAACGTCTGTCGTAGGCTTCAGGAGCACCGGATTCATGCGGATATCCGGAAGTATTCCTGCTGCCTCTGCCTGAACCACCTGGGCCCTGCCCATTTCACCGCCTGCCTTTGTGATGAAGGAATTCAGCGCCATATTCTGGCTTTTGAATGGCGCCACTTTGTAGCCGTCCTGCTTGAAAATCCTGCAAAGTCCGGCTGTCAGAAGGCTTTTTCCCGCGTTGGACATAGTGCCCTGAATCATGATATTTTTGGCCATGGTTTTTCCTTTCGATTACTTTCCAATTACTTTCTTATTGTTTTGGATTATTTTCCACGCACTTTTCGGATTGCGGAGATGAGTTTTTCGTTTTCTTCGTGAGTGCGCACCGCTATACGGTACCATCCGGCGTCAAGCCCTTGGTAATTTTCGCATTCCCTTATGGCGATGCCTTGTTTTCTAAGCTCTTTTGCCAAATCTTTTTCGGCTTCGAAGAGGATATAGTTGGTCACTGAATCCGTGGTGTAATATCCCATTTTTTCAAGTTCACTTTTCAGGTAAGGACGCTCTTTTTCAATCAATGCCACGGTTTTTTGCAGGAATTCTTTTTCCTTCAAGGCTGCAATGCCTGCGGCCTGGGCAGGCGTGGAGACATTCCACGGCTGCACTGCCCGGGACATTTTTTCCAGGAGGGCAGTGTCGGCAGTCATGCCGAAACCCAGGCGGACGCCCGCCATGCCATAGCTTTTGGTGAAAGCTTTCAGGATGAAGAGGTGCGGATTTTCCGCCAGCATCTCTTTTGCATCCCAGATGCCGCTTGTCAGATCCAGAAAACATTCGTCGAGGAAAATCCGTATTGAAAGCTTTCCGCAAAGTGCTATGATTTCGCGGAGCAGCCCCTCTTCGAACGGAATTCCCGTAGGATTGTTCGGATGGCAAAGGAAAAACACATGGGGCTGCTCTTTTTCAATAAATGAAAGCAATCCGGCATCCGGCGCAAATCCGTTTTCTTTTTTCAGCCGGTAACGTATAATTTCTCTTTTTTCCCTCGTGTCTCTTTCTAAACAATCATTTTGCTCAGTTTTAGAGCCACAATCACACACTGCCGATTTTCCTTCGTCCGAACACGACTCCGAGCCCACTTTTTTCTTGACATCTGCGCACGAATGCATGAAAGCCAGGGAGTACTCTGCGAAGGTGGGCGCGAGCTCGGCGGCGCGCAGGGCTTCCGGGGTCGCCGGGAATGCGGCGGCCTCCGACAACGGGTTCGGGCTGCTTTGGGCCGCCTGGAATGCGGCGGCCTCCGACAGTGGGTTCGGGCTGCTTTGGGCCGCCGCCCAAGGGGCCCTGGCGCCTACTGCTTCGCAGTAGGCGTAGATTACCTCAGCTGCGCCGTTGCCGCAGATGAGGTAATCCCGGGGCACGCCCTCGTGCCCCGCCAGGGACCGCAGCAGCCTCCTGCACTTCGCATCCGGGTACCTGTCCAGGCTGCCAAGTGACTCTGTGATCGCACGCCGCACCCCTTCCGGCGTCCCGTATGGATTCGTATTCGCTGAATAATCCAGTTCTATCTTCTCTTCTCCGTATATGTCCCCGCCGTGCGGGTTCGCAATGTTGTATAGCATTCGTTCCTCTTTTTGAACTCAAAATCCCTAAACTTATTTATTACTTATAATATGCGGGAGCTGGTGTCGATGCGTAGTGCCGGCCGATATGGTGATGATGTCCATCGAGTCGAGCAAGAGTTTTGGCAGCGCACCAGCGCGTCGACACGCTGTTTGAGGGATATCAAAATCACAAAATCCCGAGTCAGGCGTGCCTTCCAAAATTCGTAAGATGAGGTGTGACAGCATCCCATTGAGGGTAAGGTCAAGCAATCGACTCTAGCGACCGCATATATTTTTTAATATGCTGGTGTCGATGTGTAGTGCCCCTCGGCTTACTCTGCTTTTCACATGTTGGCAGAGCGAATACCCTCAAATGGACTTTTCTCTGCCATTTTTTACGAAATTAGTCGCTTTTTCGTGAAACATTTGCCTAAATTTTTCCAAGTCAGGTGGTTTTGCCATTTTATTACTTGGATATTTTAGGTTTGTTGGTATTTAAATCTAAAAATGTAAGCAAAAACTTTCAAAATGGCAGAGTATATGAGCACAAATGCGATTTTCTCTGCCAAACACTAAAATTCAGCACAACTAATCCGTGAAACATATCATTGAGCCCATCACAGCGCAGCGTTCGCGCGCCCTGGCAATGCGCAGGATGAGCGCGGGAGCAGGTGCGGCCGCGTGTGCTGGCCGATGTGGCGGCAATGCCCGGCGAGGCGAGCAGGAGTTTTGGCAGCGCTCCGGCGCGTCGGCGGCCGTCACAGCGCAGCAATGCACAGCACCACTGCGGCCCGCAGGATGCAGCACGCTGCCAGCGCCACCGCCGCCGTTCCGTACATCAGGCTGCACGCCCGCCTTATGTCTTCGTGCTCAATCGGATACACAGGATCGCCGATAAACGGCTTTTCGTGCAATACTCCGTGATAGCATGCATTCCCTGCCAGCTGCAGCCCCAAAAGCCCGGCGCACACCGACTCAGTCTGTGCCGAATTCGGGCTGGCGTGTTTCATCCTGTCACGCCTAAAAATCCGCCAGC
>CAMPBN010000021.1 GCA_946638265.1 uncultured Bacillota bacterium | reverse complement strand
GCCAAAGAGCCTTTGGATTACGATTCTCTGACAAAAGAGCAATTTGACGCCGAAATCGCAAAAGGCTTTGCAGACATGGAAGCAGGTCGAACCACACCGGCAGCTGAAGTTATAGCAGAAATGAAGAGGAAATATGGCATATGAATTATAGCATTGAATACTCGGATGAAGCCGCACGGGATCTGGAAGACATTTTTGTTTATATTACTTGGACCTTGATGATGCCGGAAAGCGCTGTTGGACAGTATCACCGCATTGTCGATATAATCAACAGCTTGGACACTTTCCCAATGCGCAACCCACTGTACGAAAAAGAACCTTGGCACAGCAAAGGTCTGAGATTCGTCCCGATAGACAATTATTTAATTTTCTACTATCCGAATGAACAATCCAAAATGGTAACCATCATCCGAATCATGTACGCAGGTCAGGATACTGAAAAACAGCTCGTTGAAAGTGGCAAGTAGAAGAACAAAAGCGGAGCCACGTGCTCCGCTTTACGCCTTTATTTTTTCCATCGATGCAAAAGTGTTTTTCCCTGCTAAAGGCTACACGTCAGGTGTACCTAGCTGTATAAACTCTATTTTTCCACTTGAATCTACTCCCACAAAAACAGAGTCTTCATAATGAAAATTGTCTTCATTCATCGAAATCATATTTTTGAATTCATACTCTCTAGCAATATCGAAATAATAGCCTCCCTCAGTCACTTCATATTCTTTATTCCCAAGTTTCTCAAGCAATTTGGTTTCCGAATCTCCTACTCTGATTCCAAAAGCAGAATATTTTGGGCTGCTGCAATAAACTTCAATTACTTCAACTGGTTCTCGGCAACATCCCAGAGAAATGTCGTTATTATAAGCATATAGTAAACCATATTCGTATTGATCGGAAGGTTCAATTAATTTAACACCTTGCCTTTTGATGTAATCTAGCTTTTTCCCCATGTAAAAAGTTAAATCATTCAAAACGCTTGGGTCCACCACATCTTCCTGTTTAGTTGTGATTACATTTGCTTCATCAAAATTGTTGCTTTGGCTTGAAGAATCCGAATCATTAGCGTCTTCTACATAAAGATTGGTTTTCACCCATACCGCCGGGCGAATCGCAGTCGGCCGCCATGCTGTCATTACGATGCCAACCGAACCATCTACATGTACATTTGCCACCCAATCAGATCCTTCAATCGAATCAAAAATCCTAGGTGAAGATTCTCCAAGTGTTCTTAGATACCAGTCGCATTCATCCTCTTCACTAGAAAATGCCGGATAATCATTGGCAATTCGCTGCCAATACTTTTCTGTTCCCTTGCAAATTCTATCTGAATACGAAGGAAAATACTTCTTAACCTCGTTTACACTCAAGAGAAAGATTTTGTCCAAAGTATCCTTTCCAGGGTATATACCATCTGTTCCATCCCCCGTAACGTCAACCGAAACTTCCGTGGTTGCTATAAGACTTTGTTCTTCTGGTGAAAATGCTTCATTAAAAAAAGTTCCGTTTAATCTTCGCCTGAGCGTACAATTCTCCCATGTAGTAAAAATCCATTCATCATTATATGGGCCATAATCAAGACCGTATTTGCTTACTAGAAGAAGTTTTTGGTCTTCTTTAGCCAATACAATCCATTCTATCGGCTCTTTCCCATTATAATCAAGGCCATCTTGTTCATACTCACCAAAAGTGACAACATCCCCAACAGAAGCGTTTTCTAAAGAGACTTCCTTTGAAGTAATACCTTCTTCTGTTACGGCTTCATGCCCGCAGCTGGCAAGAAAAAAGATTAAAGCAAAAACTATCATAATAGTTATTGGCTTTTTCATAATAATGCACCTCAATTCTTTGGCCTTTTACCACATCTCTATTTTCGTTGCCCATATATAAGGGTATTTTCCCGCAGAATCTGTAAGGCCAAGAAAAACGCCATAAATTACGATTACATCATCCTCTATCAACCGCCCTTGAACTATATCTGGAGAATATCCTATCATATATTCGGTATGATTTTTAGTCTTAATTATCCTTTCACAATACTCATCTGCGTCCGTTAATTCGGTATAAACAGTTCCCATCTCCATAATCGGCTTTCCAATATAGTCGTCCGGATTCCTTGATAGCTCCTCTAAACTTACCAGTTCATACTCGTCTTCATCAAAATCTTCAAAAGCGTATTGAGGCACATCGCTACCGCCACAACCCACAAAAATAGAGAGCGCTAGTATCAGCACTACTAATGTAAAAAATCTCGTCTTCATTCTCTTCCTCCTCTAAAGTTATACTTAAAGATTCCAGCTTTGACATTTAGTGAATGTCAATCACATGAAAATTCTAACATATAATATCTTTTGTGACAAGCAGTGAATGTCAAAGTTTTAACTTGTGTAAGGGGAAGATGGTATGTTTATAAATAAAGCACCAGATGGTGGCAATAATATTTCCGGGCCAAAAATTGCCGCTCTGCGCAAGCAATTGCACATTTCTCAGAGAGAATTGGCCGAGGAGCTGCAACTCCGTGGCTTAGATATAGACAAAAACGCGATTCAGCGAATCGAGTCACGCCAAAGATTTATCACAGATATCGAGCTTCAAATTTTCGCCGCCTTTTTCAAAATCACCGTTGATGAACTGATTTGTTCCAAATAAAAACCCGCTCGGAGGTTTCCCTCAAAGCGGGTTTTTATTTGACCTTTTTCCTCACTACGAATACTCTTTTCCCCTTGAAATTTATTGGCACATCGTTCATAATGTATGGCGGATTAAATATAGGAGGAGACATCATGCAAGTCAAGTGCGATTTTTGCGACAGTTATTTTGACGACACCCTGGAAAACTGCCCCTCTTGCGGAGCACCGAACAATCACATCAGGCGCCACGCCAAAGATGTGCCGCACACCATTGAGGAGCTGAAAGCTTACTGCGAGGCCAACAAGGTGCCGGTGGAGAAGATGCATTTTCACATCGGCGAAAACTACAAAGGTCCGCGAGCTTACGGCATCTACAAGGACGGGGAAGAATATATCGTATATAAGAACAAATCCGACGGAAGCCGCGCCGTTCGCTACTCCGGCAAGGACGAAGCCTATGCGGTGAACGAACTCTTCCAAAAGATGCGCGCCGAATTCAACGAGCACAAAACCGCCATGGTGAATCAGGCCGCAAACAGACCAGTAAAGCCCAAAAAAAGAGGTTTTCACTTCCCTTTTAAAGCAATTATCATAATCGCCGTTGTGCTTTTCCTGATCGGCGTCTTTATCTGGGCGGTCGTCGATGACAGCGGTTATTACAAATACAACGACCAGTACTACTACAACCAGAGCAACAGCTGGTACAAATACAATGCCGGCAAGAGCCTTTGGGAACCGACCACGCCGCCGGAAGAGGACATGGACGACTACTGGGAGTCCTACGACTTTGATTACGGCTACGGCATCGACAATTTCAATTCTTCGGACTACTACGAAGGCAGCTCCTGGGACAGCGATGACGATGACGGTTTCTGGAGCAGCAGCGACGACAGCTACGACTGGGACGATGACGACGACTGGAGCTACGATGACGACGGCTACGACTGGGATAGCGGCACCGATTGGGATTCCGATTGGTAGGAAAAATTCGCAATGCTATTGAGAATTTTTCCCGGAAATTCCGAAATTCTCAATATAAAAACAAACCCCCGCGTGTGCGGGGGTTTTCGATTGAAATTTTGCGGGTTTTTATTCATTTAGGTAATCATACATGATTAAACCGAAGTTTCATCCAATTCCTTGAGTCTCTCATTCCTATATACGGACACATGCACGATCTACTGTTTGTATAGTACGGAACACGCTTCGGGGTGTAAAATGTGTTCCCCCTTATCTTGTCTCCAAGTTGTCCATCAACAAGAAATCTTTAAGTTTTATGTGCTTTACGTTGCTGGTAGAGTAATCAATCTCATCGTTTGTTATTAAAATCTTGGTGTCCACCTGATTGAGCCCTGAAAATGCAGACATTTCGCGCTCATATGCTTTGTCTTCCGATACGCTGTAAGCGACTTGAATGAAATATCTGTAGTTGCCCTTCTCTGCCAGGAAATCAATTTCGCGACCGTTATTATCGTATACGCTGCTTTTGTACCCCATGTAACATAGTTCGTTGTATACTATGTTTTCAAGATTGTGTGTTAAATCATA
The DNA here is from genome assembly GCA_946638265.1 of uncultured Bacillota bacterium. Taxonomy (GTDB): domain Bacteria; phylum Bacillota; class Clostridia; order Peptostreptococcales; family Anaerovoracaceae; genus UBA3871. The sequence continues at coordinate 8,081 of CAMPBN010000021.1, read as the reverse complement.
ACGGTTTCCGGCTGCTCTGATTGAATTCAGAGCAACATCGCAATTGTACAATTTACGACTGTTCTCAAGGGTTCTCTTTGCTTTCTTGGAATATCTTTCTACTTGGTCTAGGATATAAGCTTCATTGAGATAAAAAATCCACTTTTGCACGGTATTGCTGGTACACGCAATCCCTGATCCTTTCATGGAATCCGCAATTTTTTTGGCTGAATAAACCCTCGAATTCGATAGCAGTAAAAATGCAGCAACTTTCCTAAACTCATTCGCTTTTTTAATCTTGTAACGATTAACAATATCGTTTTCAACAATCGTCCGATCCAAATCATTCAAATATACTCGCAGTTCTTCTTCACCTTCAAGCTCCAGCCTTTTAGGGAATCCTCCCCATATCAGATAGTCATGGACCGGAATCTCTCTCCCCAGTTCTTTGGCATATTCCAAAATCTCTTTGTAGACGAAAGGTCTTATTCTGAAATCCACATAACGACCGGATAATTCTTTTGTAAATTCTTTGGATAAAAGCTTTGAATTAGAACCGGTAATAAAAACCGAGCACTCCCGAAGGCGGAGCGTCTTGCATGCCAACTCCCACTCTTCAATTTCCTGAACTTCGTCAAGAAAAATGTAAGCCATGCCCTCTTTTCTCTTCTCTTCGACATAATTGACGATATCTTCCCATGTCTGAATCTGCGATGTCACCAAACGGTCCTCGAAATTCAGAAAAACTATATTATCGGTTTTCGAAGCTATTTCATCCTTTATCTGCTTCAAAATCTCAGACTTTCCGCATCTGCGTACACCGGTAATAATCTTTATCAAATCACTGTCATAAAATTTTCGGATTGTAGCGATGTATTTTTCCCTTTTTATCATAGCCGCTCTCCTCTCAAATATTACTTGTTCTTCTATTGAGAATTTTAACTCAAAAAGGAAAAATTCGCAATGCTATTGAGAATTTTTCCCGGAAATTCCGAAATTCTCAATACGAGCTTTAAAATACACCACAAACAGAAAACCCTCGAGGAAGATTCCCGAGGGTTTTTGATTATTTCGCGTTTTGCCGAATACCGCGGTTTCCCGGCTTCTGCTACATGATCTCGCCGTTCTTGATAGTCTGGAGAGCCAGGTTGGAACCCATGCGGTAGCACAGAAATTCGAAGCTGTCTGCATCCCAGATGACCATGTCGGCCTTCTTGCCGATTTCCAGCGTACCCACTTCGTTGCCGCGACCGATGCCGCAAGCCGGGTTGATGGTAACAGCTGTCAGGATTTCTTCCGGAGTCATGCGATATTTCAGGTATCCCAGATTGATGACAAACTGCAGATTCAGCGACGGGCAGGAACCCGGGTTGAAGTCTGAAGCCATTGCCACAGGAATGCCGAATTCGTCTATCATGCGACGCGCCGGAGCAAATGTTGCACCCAGATAAAAGGAAGTGGCCGGCAACAGCATTGCAATGGTGCCACCCTTGGCCATGGAGGCCATACCTTCGTCGTTGATAACGATCAGGTGCTCTGCGGAAGTAGCGCCGATTTCACCGGCCAGCTTGGATCCTCCGATTGCTTCGATTTCGTCAGCGTGAATCTTCAGACCGAATCCCATATCCTTGGCCGCCTGCAGGTAGCGCTTGCTCTGCTCGTAGTTGAAAACGCTGTCCTCAGTGAAGATGTCCACGAACTCTGCCAGATTATGCTCCTTTACATAAGGGAACATTTCCTTGATGCAGAGGTCGATGTATTCGTCTTCCTTGCCCTTCCAGTCGGAAAGCACAACGTGCGCCGGCATGAAAGTGGTTACCAGATCCATCGGATGATCTTCGTTCAGCTTGTTTAGAACGCGCAGGAGCTTCAGCTCTGTATCCATATCGATACCGTAGCCGGACTTGGCTTCGGCAGTGGTTACGCCCAGCCCCATCATTTCGTCCAGGAAGCCTTCGCACTTGCTGTAGAGCTCGCTTTCGCTGGCAGCTCTGGTCTTCTTAACGGTATCGTTGATGCCGCCGCCTGCACGGAGGATATCCAGATAGCCTGCGCCCTTCAGCTTCAGCGGAATTTCGTTGTGTCTGTAGCCGCCAAAGATCAAGTGGGTGTGGCCTTCTACCAGACCCGGTGTCACCAGCTTGCCCTCGGCGTCGATGACTACATCTGCATCCTTCATACCGTTGGTGATGGCGCCGCCGGAAGTGATGTCCGTGATGATGCCGTCCTTACAGAAGATGGCCGCATCGGTAAGCTTCAGGTTTTCACCCTGCTGCGCTCCCTTGTGCGGGAAGCTACCGGTCGGTGTCTGCAGGCAACCTATATTCTTTATCAGTAGTGTAGACATATTTTAGTCTCCTTTTCGTTTTCGCTTTCTTATCGTTTTCTTTGTTTTTTCTCTGCGTTTTTTCTCTTCGATTATTCTATCATATAATTCCGTTTTGCACGCCATATTTTTGCCTTTTTCGACGCTTTCATCCGTTTTAGGCATACATTCACCGCTTTTTCCTTCTCCGGAAGCCACTGGGTTTCGCGAAAGTATGCCTTTTTCGACGCTTTCATCCGTTTTAGGCATACATCTCACGCTTTTTCTTCCGCCGAAAGCCACTGGGTTTCGCGAAAGTATGCCTTTTTCGACGGTTTTCTCCGTTTTTGGCATACATCTCCCGCTTTTTCTTCTGACGGAAGCCTTTGGGTTTCGCGAAAGTATGCCTTTTTCGACGCTTTCATCCATTTTAGGCATACATTCCCCGCTTTTTCCTCTGCCGGAAGTCACTGGAGTTCGCGAAAGTATGCCTTTTTCGACGCTTTCATCCGTTTTAGGCATACATCTCCCGCTTTTTCTTCTGCCGGAAGTCACTGGGTTTCGCGAAAGTATGCCTTTTTCGGCGGTTTTATCCGTTTTTGGCATATACTCGGGTTTTTCGCTCCCTGGGCGTGCAATCGCGTTTTTTCGCTTCGGTATAGACTCGATGTATAAAGCGAGGGGTACTACCTAGCCTGCGAGGACCGTTGCGGGTAGTCGGCACTTAGCGATTTGCAAGCATTAGTGTCGCAAGAGCTTAGTACCGCTACGTTAGAGCCCTAACCCGGCGAAGCATGAGCCGTAGGTAGGGCCTATGTCAAGGTCGCAGTGCTTTAGCACGTGGCGACCTACGGCTAAGCCCGCACCACAAACTCTCCCCGTGCTTGAAAAAAGAGGGGGGCGCCTACAAGCACCCCCTTATAAATTCCTACTTAAGGAACTTGTCTACAGTCTTTTCGATCAGTTCCTCACTTGGAATGTAAGGAATTGTGATGTGACCGAAGCTCTTGAACATCTTGTTGTCCGGTTTGCTGTAGTTCTTGTTGTATTCTATGGAAGTAGTTACAGCGTGCTCGTTTCTAGCCCAGTTACGTCTTGCAACGCCGCCCATTACGTCCCACATCATAGCAGACTTGATGATTTCGTCTACTCTTTCGGAACCGTCGAGCACCAGACCGAAACCGCCGTTGATGGACTTACCGATACCTACGCCGCCACCGTTGTGGAGAGCGATCAGGGACATACCTCTTGCAGCGTTACCTGCGTAGCACTGAACAGCCATGTCTGCCATTACGTTGGAACCGTCCTTGATGTTGGAAGTTTCACGGAATGGAGAGTCAGTACCGGATACGTCGTGGTGGTCTCTACCCATCATTACAGGACCGATCTTGCCTTCGCGAACCAGCTTGTTGAATGCCAGAGCGATGTTGGTACGGCCTTCTGCATCCTGATAGAGGATACGAGCCTGAGTGCCGACAACGAGCTTGTTCTTTTCTGCGTCGCGAATCCATACCCAGTTGTCTCTGTCCTGACCACGTCTGTTCGGATCGATGCAGTCCATAGCAGCCTTGTCTGTTGCGCGGAGGTCTTCCGGCTTGCCGGAGAGGCATACCCATCTGAATGGACCATAGCCGTAGTCGAACAGTACAGGTCCCATGATATCTTCAACGTATGAAGGCCAGATAAATCCGTCCTTATCGTCGTAACCGTTCTTGGAGAGTTCCTTGATGCCGGCGTCATACATAGCCTTCAGGAAGGAGTTACCGTAGTCGAAGAAGTAAGTTCCTCTCTCTGTCAGGGCCTTGATAGCCTTGTAGTGTCTGTGGAGAGTTTCGTCAACCTTCTTGCAGAAGAGGTCTCTGTCCTTGTGCAGGAGCTCTGTTCTTTCTTCGAAAGTCATGCCTACAGGGCAGTAACCGCCGTTGTATACGTTGTGGCAGGAAGTCTGGTCGGAGAGGAGTTCGATCTTGAAGTTCTTCTCAACTGCAGCTTCCAGCAGGTCTACGATGTTGCCGTGGTAAGCGATGGAGATGGATTCCTTCTTGGCTACCTTTTCGTTAGCCAGCTTGAAGATCTCGTCGATATCGTCCATGATAACATCTACCCAGCCCTGGTCGTGTCTGGTCTGGATTCTGGAAAGGTCAACTTCTGCGAAGATACCTACAGCGCCTGCGATGTTGGCTGCCTTTGGCTGAGCGCCGGACATGCCACCCAGACCGGAGGAAACGAATGTGTGTCCTGCCAGGTCTCCATCCTGCGGAATTCCCAGTTCTTTACGTCCTGCATTCAGGATAGTGTTGAATGTGCCGTGTACGATACCCTGAGGTCCGATGTACATCCAACCGCCGGCAGTCATCTGACCGTAGTTGGCAACGCCCATTTCTTCTGCGATTTCCCAGTCTTCCAGATTGTCATACATACCGATCATCATGGAGTTGGTGATGATTACTCTTGGAGCTGTCGGCTTGGAAGGGAACAGTCCCAGCGGGTGACCGGATTCAACTACGAGAGTCTGGTCCTGAGTCATTACTTCCAGATACTTCTTGATCAGTCTGTACTGGAGCCAGTTCTGGCATACGGAACCTGTTTCACCGTAAGTTACCAGTTCGTAAGGATAGAGGGCTACTTCAAAGTCCAGGTTGTTATCGATCATTACCTGGAAAGCCTTTGCTTCTACGCAGTTACCCTTGTATTCGTCGATCGGCTTACCATAGATGCGGCCTTCCGGTCTGAATCTGTAAGCATAGATACGTCCGTATGTCTTCAGCTCTTCCATGAATTCCGGAGCCAGCTTTTCGTGGAGCTCTTCCGGAACATAGCGGAGTGCGTTCTTCAGTGCGATCTTTGTCTGCTCCTTGGTGAGGCGGAATCCTCTGTCCGGAGCACGTCTGATGCCTTCCTGGAACTTTGGCATTTCAGGAAGTGTAGCGTCTAATTTGATGGTCATGGCCTGACCGATTGCTTTGTTATCTACCATGTTTTTTCCCCTTTATAATTCAAATATTTTTGATAAGGGCGGGGGCTTTCGTCCGCCCCCTTTGCCCGATTAAAACTACTTCAGTTTGCAAACCTTTTCAACTGCTTCGAGAATGCTGTTGTTCTTAACCATTTCGTCGAAGTCAGCCAGAACGTATTCCATGATAACGTCTTCTTCGATTGGAGCCTGAGTCTTTCTGATGAAGTCATAAGCAGCCTTTGTAGCAGGTGCCAGGTTGTCGATGCCGTGCTCGCCTCTTTCCTGACGGAGCCAAATAGCCTGAGCTGCTGCGGAAAGTTCGATACCGATAACTTTCTGTGCGTTGTCCAGAACCATAGCTGCTGTTCTTGCGGAAGTAGCACCCATGGAAACGTGGTCTTCCTGGTTCGCGGAAGTCGGGATGGAGTCTACGCAAGCAGGGTGGTCATAAACCTTGTTCTCGGAAACCATGGAAGCTGCTGCGTACTGAGCGATCATGTAGCCGTTGCAGAGACCGCCGTCCTTGGTCAGGAATGCAGGCAGACCCTCGGAAAGTGCAGGGTTTACCAGTCTTTCGATTCTTCTCTCGGATACGTTAGCAAGCTCGGAGATAGCGATCTTCAGGAAGTCGAAAGCAAGAGCCATCGGCTGACCGTGGAAGTTACCGCCGGAGATTACTTCGTCGTCATCCGGGAATACGATAGGGTTGTCTGTTACAGCGTTGATTTCTCTGGAAACTGCATCATATACATACATGATGGCATCTCTGGATGCGCCGTGGATCTGCGGCAGGCATCTCTGTGAATATGGATCCTGAACCTTTGTCTCGTGGAGTGGCAGAGCGTTCTTGGAACCTTCGAGGAGGTTTCTGAGGTTTTCTGCTGCGTCCATCTGACCAGGGTGGTTTCTCAGAAGATGAGTCTTAGGATCGTAAGCCTTGCGGATAGCGTGGAGTGCTTCGCCTGTCATAGCGCCTGCGATGTCGGCAATCTTCATGAGATTCATTGCATCGTAGAGTGTGTTCAGGCCAACGGCTGTCAGCATCTGAGTACCGTTGTTCAGAGCCAGGCCTTCCTTGGAAGCCAGCACTACCGGCTTGATGTTTTCTTTCTTCATAGCGTCTGCAGCGTCCATGAGCTGGCCTTTGTAGGTAACTTTGCCCAGACCGAGGAGTCCCATAGCGATGCAGGACAAAGGAGCCAAGTCTCCGGAAGCACCAACGGAACCCTTTTCAGGAACGATTGGGTGGATACCTGCGTTCAGCATGTCGATCAGAGTCTGAAGAGTTTCCAGTCTGATACCGCTGTTTCCTCTGGAGAGGGAATTTGCTCTCAGGAGCATTGCAGCTCTTACGTACTTTTCTTCGTAAGGCTTACCCATGGAGCAAGTGTGAGAAATAATGAGGTTTTTCTGCAGCTGTGCAGTCTGCTCAGTGTCGATAGCTACGCTGGCGAACTTGCCGAAGCCTGTAGTCAGGCCGTAAACAACAGCTTTCTCAGCCACTTTCTTTTCGATGTAAGCTCTGGCCTTTTTAACAGCTTCCACTGCTTCAGGAGCCAGCTCTACTTTTTCGCCGTTGCGGCATACTGCGATAACCTGATCGATAGTAAGATTTTTACCATTGATAATTACTGCCATTTTCTTTTCTCCGTTTCTTCATTCAAAATATAGGTTAACTTATTTTAATAAATGGTGCGAGTACGGGCGCAGTGCTTTCCCTGTAACGTCTGCCGCTTTGCAATGAGCTGTTGCGCCCAAGACGGTGGACGCCTTTTCGCTATAAGCTGCCACGCCTCAAGGCGACAGCCGCCGTTTCGTATTGCGAACAGCAGGGTCAGCGGGGCTTTATTTTTGTCGTGCATAATTATTCGTAATATGCATAATTATGCTGGCGCGCACTTTACCTGTCCCACGCTTTCATTATAACAAAAAAATATTTTCTGTCTAGTGCTAATTTTTGTTTTTGCGAACAACTTTCGATATTTTTCAAGGGATTTGCCCTTCACCCTAATTTGCTGTCGCTTTCGCAATTTAAAGCGTAATTATGGCAAAATTGTATTCTTTTTGGAAAGCCTACTTTACTGCTTTAAAACTTTATCTTGAATAATTATTCCTTTGCGATTTTTTTCGCAATCCCTCTAAGCCTTGAAATTTACCGCCCCGCGCGCCTTTTTCCGCATCGCGGAATCTGAGGGACCGGTGCCCTTCTCCCGAGCGCGCATTGCGAAACCCACTTGCCGGACCCCTCCTCCGGCGCGCGCATCGTGGAACCCGCCCCTCCTCCGACGCGCGCATCACGGGACCAGGACGGGGCATATCGGGCGCATCCTCGCGCGCATTGCAGAACCCGCTTGCGGAGCCCCTCCTCCGACGCGCGCATCGCAACTCCGCCCGCCACCCATCTGCGCGCAGGGCGAAACTGAGGCGGCGGCGCGGGGCGATTTCTTTAAATGCAAAAAATCTATGCCTTAATCAAGGATTAAGCTGCGCTCAAGTCATAGATTCAGGGCAAAAACCGGATAATTTATCGGCGGGACCGGTCTAGATATGACTTGAGCGCAAAAAGTAAAGGTTTAAGTCATATTATGCGGTGTCCAGATTGGCTTGAACCGCGAAAACGCCCTGAAAATATGACTTAACCGGCCAAAAAGGTGCCGTTAAGGCATAGATTTTTTGCAGAGGCTGTCAGCGATTTGCTGCTTTGACAACATATTACAGTAGAGGGCGTATTACAAGCAGAAAGGCAGGATTTAGGTCATAAATAGGATGCCAATCATCAGATGGATGCCAATAAAACGCATCCTTTGCATCCTATATGGAATAAAAGGCGATTTTGGATGC
>CAMPBN010000020.1 GCA_946638265.1 uncultured Bacillota bacterium | reverse complement strand
AATTACATCCAAGCTGGTTGCAGACCTTCTCGTGGCAGCAGGCGCAGACAGAGTGGTAACCATGGACCTTCACGCTGCACAGATTCAGGGATATTTCAACATCCCGGTAGACCATCTGGTAGGTATGCCGATCATTACCAACTATTACAAAGAAAAGGCATTGGAGGACGTTGTGGTAGTTTCTCCTGACCACGGCTCCGTAACAAGAGCAAGAAATGTGGCTCAGTATCTGGATTGCCCTATCGCTATCGTTGACAAGCGCCGTCCTGAGCCGAACAAGAGCGAGATCATGAACATCATCGGTAACATCGAAGGCAAAAATTGCATTCTGGTGGACGATATGATCGATACGGCAGGCACCCTCACAAATGCTGCCAATGCGCTGAAAAACCTGGGAGCAAAGGGAGTATATGCAGCCGCCACTCATGCGGTTCTTTCCGGCCCTGCCATCGAGCGCATTGAAAATTCGGCTATCGAAGAGCTGGTACTGCTGAACACCATTCCTCTTCCTGAGGAAAAGAAGCTGGCCAAGATGAAGACTCTGTCCGTGGCACCGCTTTTCGCAGAAGCAATGATCAGAATCTTTACAAACGATTCCGTCAGCAAGCTGTTTGACTAGAAACTTTTGGGGCGCAGGCTTATGCGCCCCTTATTTTTTGAAAGCGCGGCCAAAGGGAGCCGCAAATTCAGGATTGGAGAAAGGCATGTATATTATCGCAGGGCTCGGAAACCCGGGAAAGCAATACGAAAATACGCCCCACAATATGGGTTTCATCACAGTGGACCATATTGCCGAAAAATTGGGGATAAAAATCGACAAGATCAAGTTCAAGGCCCTGGTGGGAGAGACGAACTACAAAGGGGAAAAGCTCATCCTGATCAAGCCGCAGACTTATATGAATCTTTCGGGCGAGTCTGTCAGGGAAGTGATGAGCTTCTACAAAGCAGATATCGAAAATCTCATTGTCATATACGACGATGTGGACATAGAAGTGGGCAGGATCAGAGTCCGCAGCAAGGGCTCCGCAGGCTCGCACAACGGCATGCGCAACATCATCTACCTGCTCAAAGATGACAATTTCCCGCGCATCCGCCTCGGCATCAAGTCCGACCGCAGCACCAAAATGCAGCTGAGAGATTATGTGACGGGAGGTTTTGCAAAGGAAGACGTAAAACCGCTCGAAGAGGCAGTGGAGAATGCAACCGGCGCGGCGCTTTGCATCGTGGAGGAAGGCATTGATATTGCCATGAACAGGTTTAATGTAAGACGGTGAAAGTGATGAACGAAAAACCAATCAATATATCGGGCATTTCAGAAAGCAGAATATCGCCGATAGCGGCACAAATAGCAAAATCCCATTCCAAAAGAGCTTTGATCCTGGTGGCTTCCGCTGCCAGAGCCAGGAGACTTTCGGAGGATCTTGCTTTTTTTGTCGACTGTCCCATTCACGTGCTGCCGGAAGAAGAATCATTCTTTCTGAACTACGAGGCAAGAAGCAGGGAAGAACTTTTCGACCGCATGAAGGCGGTCAAGGCACTGCTTTCGCATGAAGAGGGCATTGTCATCGCTCCGGCAAAGGCTGCCATGCGCAGACTTCCGCCGGCAGAATATTTCAGGGAGAGCTTTATCAGACTGACGCGCGGAGAGGAAGTGGATCCGGAGCAGGTGAAAGCTTCGCTTGTGAAGATGGGCTACGAAAGAGTGGGACTTATCGAAGGCAGAGGACAGTTTGCGGTGAGAGGTTCCATCTTTGATATTTTTGTGCCGGATGCGGAAAATCCTTACCGTATCGAGCTTTTTGACAGAGAAGTGGATTCCGTCAGAACATTCGATCCGGACACGCAGCGCTCGCTGGAAAACCTGAAAAGTGTGGACATCTATCCGGCAGAGGCCATTCTCACCGAAAAAGAAACTTTTGAAAAAGCAGCGGAAAAACTGGAGAAGGCTTACAGCGCTCATATCAAAAAAGTCGGCCCGGGCGAGCTTGCGGAAAAGCTGGCTCAGCGCAGAGACCGCCTGGCTGAATATATCAGGAACGTCTCCAATATTCAGCTTCTGGAAAACTATCTCCATTATTTTTATGATAAGACGGAGTTTCTCTGGGACTATGCCGGGGACGACGTTCCGATCATAGCAGACGACCCTGCACGCATCCACGAAGTGCTGGAGCTGCGCGACAGAGAGATGACGGAAGACTTTGAGGTCTTTGTCGAAAAAGGCTATGTCATTCCGGGAGATTTCAAGATCTTTGCGGGCAAAAAAGAGTTTTGCGAGTTATATAAGAGGCCGGGAGTCTATGTATTTACGCCGCTTCCCGCCAGAATCAGGGAAATCAGCGAATACTCGGAAATTCACAATCTTCAGAGCCGCCAGCCGGCAGCAATTCTGGGACATATGGATATTCTGGAAAACGAGCTGAAGGCGTATGTCAAAAACGGCTACGAAGTAATCATCGCATGCTCGGCAGAGGACAGATACCAAAATCTGCAGGATTTTCTGGAGCGCATAGGGCTGGCAAAGAGAGTGAAGCCGGTTCTCGGCAAGCTCAACGCCGGCATAGAATATCCGGATGAAAAGAAAGTCTGGCTCAGCGACAATGATATTTTCGGCGAGCGCAGACGCACCAAAAAGACAAAGAAGAAAACAGGCACCCCTATATCCAGCTTTACGGATCTGAAAGCCGGAGATTTTGTGGTGCACGAAAACCACGGCATCGGAAAGTTTGTAGGCATCCAGCAATTGACTGTGGACGGAGACGCCAAGGATTATATCAAGATAAGATATTCCGGAGAAGACATGCTTTATGTGCCGGTGGAACAGATGGACATCGTGCAGAAATACAGCGGTGCAGAGGGCATCGCGCCAAAGATGAACAAGCTCTCGGGCGGAGAATGGAAGGCGACCAAAGCCAGAGCCAAGGCGGCCATCGCGAACATGGCCAAAGAGCTTTTGGAAGTGTCCGCGGCACGCCAGTCAGAGCCGGGATTTGCATTTTCCAAAGATACGGAGTGGCAAAAAGAATTTGAAAACAGCTTTCCGTATGCAGAGACCGGCGATCAGCTCCGCTGCATCGAAGAGATCAAAGCCGATATGGAGCAGCCTGTGGCTATGGACCGCCTGCTTTGCGGCGATGTGGGCTTTGGTAAGACGGAAGTGGCTGCAAGAGCGGTGTTCAAATGCGTTGCTGACGGCAAGCAGGCGGCGATTCTGGTGCCGACCACGCTCCTTGCAAATCAGCACTACTACACGCTCAAAGAGCGCTTTGAACATTTTCCGTTCAAAGTGGAGGTCATGTCCAGATTCAGAAGCGCAGCGCAGCAGGATGAAATCGCCACGCGCCTTTCCAAGGGCCAGGTGGATGTGGTCATAGGCACCCACAGGCTGCTTTCGCAGGACGTAAAATTCAAAGATCTGGGACTGCTCGTCATAGATGAGGAGCAGCGCTTTGGCGTGCAGCACAAGGAAGCCATCAAGCAGCTGAAAAAGAATGTGGATGTGCTGACGCTTTCCGCAACGCCTATCCCGCGCACGCTCCATATGTCCCTGGTTGGGATCAAAAACATGTCCATCATCGAGGAACCACCGGGAGAAAGATATCCGGTGCAGACCTATGTGATGGAGCAGCATGACAATATTATCCGTGAAGTCATAGAGCGCGAGCTGGCGCGAGACGGACAGGTCTATGTGCTTTACAACAAAGTGCAGGGTATAAACAAAGTGGCGGCCATGATACAGGAGCTGGTCCCTGATGCCGCAGTGGCTGTGGGCCACGGCAGGATGAGGGAAGGACAGCTGGAAGAGGTAATGACCGACTTCATCAACCACAAGAGCGATATCCTTGTCTCCACCACCATCATAGAGACAGGAATAGATATACCGAACGTAAACACCATACTTATCCTGAATGCCGACAAACTGGGGCTTTCACAGCTCTACCAGCTGCGCGGCAGAGTGGGGCGTTCCAACCGTATCGCCTATGCATATCTGATGTACCAAAAAGATAAGGTATTGAGCGAGGCGGCAGAAAAGAGACTCCGCGCCATCCGGGAATTTACCGAGCTGGGAGCCGGATTCAAGGTGGCCATGCGCGACCTCGAGATCCGTGGCGCGGGCAATATCCTGGGCGCCGAGCAGCATGGTCATATGGTGGATCTGGGATACGAACTCTATTGCAAGCTGGTGGATGACGCAGTCAGGGCACTTCGCGGCGAGATCGTCAACCCGAACAGGGAAGAGACCTCCGTGGAACTGAAGGTGGCGGCTTACATACCGGATACATACATCAGCGAAGAGGTTCTGAAACTCCAGATGTACAAAAAAATCGCCATGATAGACAGCGAAGAAGCCGAAGACGAGCTGGCTGACGAACTCACGGACCGCTTCGGAGACATACCGCAGGCCACGGCCAATCTGATGAAGATCAGCCGCATACGGGCTTTGGCAGCAAGACTTTGCATCACCAAAATCTCCGAGGAAAGAAATCCGCACGGCATCAAGCTGGTTTTCGGTTTCGAAAAAGAAAACCCGATCGGGCCCGAAAAATTTGCAATCCTTGTTGAAAAATACGGCATGAATGTATTGATCCATGCGGGAGAGAAGCCTTTCATCCGCTACAATGTGCAAAAAGACAAGCTGAAAGAGGCTTTGGAAGTGCTAAACACATTGAATTAAAATTTTCAGAAAAATGGTACAAATTGCCCACCTGACCTTGAAAAGCATCTGCTTTTATTGTATGATTAGTTTGAATTAGTGAACAATTTTGAGAGTGATTTCATGCAATGATGAGGAAAATGCTATGACAGGCAGACTTTACAGAAAGATAATATGTTTGATGATTGCTTTGGCGCTTGTATTTTCAAGCGCTATTTTGGCTTGTGCGGTAAATGATGCGAAAAATCCTTCCAGAATGGTAAGGGTGGGCTTCAGCCATCTGATGGGCTACCACATGGTAGTGAATCATGCGCGAAGCGGATACGGTTACGATTTTCTCCAATCCGTGGCGGCCTACAACAACTGGTCGTACAACTATCTCGGGTACAACAATACTTTCCCGCAGATGTACGGCATGCTGGACAACGGTGACATACAGCTTTTCACAGGCGCGCCGAAACGTCCGGAGCTGGAATCGAAGTATCTCTATTCCATGCCGATAGGCTCTGCCACCGTGCAGCTGGTCGAGCGTGACGGAGACGGCAGATTTTCCGGTAATGATGTATCCACGATGGACGGCGCCAAGATAGGTATTGTAAAAGGCGAATATTACGAGCAGGATGTTAAAAAATTTATCGATACCAACGGACTGGATTGCGAGATTGTATATTTTCCCTCCGATGAGGAGCTTCGCACAGCGCTTTCAGCAGCCGGTAAGGTGGATCTTATCGCCACCAGCAGCCTGCGAAAGCTGGGCGGCGGGGAGATTATCGTAAAAGAGATTTTTAGCGAAGATATCTACGCCATAGCTGCGAAGGGCAATGAAGAATTGATCGACGAGCTCAACTACGGCATATCCCAGATGAATGTGTACGACCCGAGCTGGCGCACACGTCTTCACAGCAAATATTACAGCCTGACGGAAGCTTCGGAGGTGGTTCTCACAGCTGATGAGAGAAAATATATGGAGCGCCTCCAAAAAAACAACGAGACCATCAAGGTGGCCATAAATCCGGACAATTCGCCTTACTCATGGAGCAAAGACGGCAGAAATTTCAAGGGTATCATCCCTGCCATTCTGGAGCTGCTTCAGAACGAAACAGGGCTCAACTTTGAGATTTTGGAAGCAAAGAGCCGTGCCAATTATGAAGAACTCATTTCTTCGGGGCAGGCGGATATTGTAGCGGACGCATGCGATGACCTCTATTTTGCCGAGAGCAAGGGCTTCAAACTGACCAACCACTATTTCACCACGGCTATTTCCAAAATAACCCGTACTGCTTCAAAGGAAAAGGATCAGAGCGAAGAAGTGGTGGCAGCACCGTTTAACAAAGACTTTATCGAAAATCGCAAGGATTCATTCTACAAACATTCAGGTTCCATCAGCTATTATCAGACACTGGACGAATGTATCGGCGCTGTAAAGAACAAGGATGCGGATGCCTGTTATGTTTTCCAGTATACGGCACAGGAGGCACTCAACAACGACCTGGAGAACAAGCTTCAGAGCACATTGATGCCGGGAGATGCGCCGCAGATTTCAATGGCCATTTCCAGCACTGCGGATTACAATCTCATGACCATTCTAAACCGCGCGATCGGTGGACTGGGACAGGAAGAAGTGCAGAATATCATGATCCGCTACGCTTCCATTACCAACACCAGCTTTTCACTGATAAGATTTTTCTACACGCATCCTATGGCCATCCTGGTCATAGCTATCGTCATTTTGCTGATTTTATTCACATCCGTGATGAGCGTGGCCAGAAGAAATCATACCAAAAAGCTTGAAAGAACCAACGAAGCATTGACCATAGCGGTGGCCAAGGCAGAGCATGCCATGGACGCACGTACCAGATTTTTCGCTCAGATGAGCCATGAGATCAGAACGCCTATGAATGCCATTGTGGGCCTGACGGAGCTGTCGCGGGCGCATCTCAACAATCCTGATATGATGAGCGAATATCTGGACAAGATAGCTTCCTCTTCCAAGGTACTTCTTTCCATCATCAATGATGTTCTGGATATGAGTTCCATCGAAAGCAACAAGATGAAAATTGCCAGCGTGGAATTTGACCTGAACCAGGTGCTGGACAATATAGAGGCCGTATACACTTCACAGTGCAAGGCCAAAGGGCTGACTTTCATATTGAAAAAAAATATATCCGATCAGCATCTGGTCGGAGACAGCCTGCGTATAAATCAGATTTTGCTGAATCTGGTGTCCAATTCTTACAAATTCACCGAAAGCGGCGGACGCATCGAGCTGGTGGCATCCGAAATCAGCAGAAAGGGCGATGTGGCATTCATCCGCTTCACTGTGGAAGATACGGGCAGCGGTATGACGGACGATATGGTAAAACGCATCTTCGTGCCGTTTGAGCAGGAAAGCGCTCTGACCGCCAGAAAGCACGGCGGCAGCGGGCTGGGCATGAGTATTACCAAAAATCTGGTAGACCTGATGGACGGAACCATCAACGTGGAATCCGCCAAGGATGTGGGCACCAGATTTACCGTGGACCTGCCGTTCAAGGTGGCGGAGAACATGGAAAAGACGGTGGAGGCAGTGACAGCCAGCGGGCTTTCTGCACTTCTGGTGGGCAGCGACGCACAGCAGGTGGAATATCTGCAGCTGCTGGTAGAGCAGTTTGGCGTGAAGGTGACAGACTTTCTGCTGGGCGAGGCCGGAGGCCATGCGAGCGGGGAAGAAAAATTCTTCAATCAGAAATACAATATTTGCATTTTGGATGAACTGCCTTCACGTGAGGCCACAAAAGAAACTCTGGCATATTTCAAGGGCAAACTGGGAGACGGCGTTATGATGGTGCTGGCTTCATCAAAGGAGCCGGAAGAAATTCCGCGGGATATCAAGGAGCAGGGCATCGACCGTTTCATCAAAAAGCCAATCCTCCAGGGGGATGTGTCGGCGATTTTGTCAGAGCTCAGTTCTGATGAAGAAGCGGGCACTGAGCAGGCAGCGGCAGCACCCGCAGCGCAGACCGCAGACGACGGAAATGATTTCGGAGGCAGGGAAGTACTTCTGGCTGAAGACAATGAAATCAATGCCGAGATCATGATGGAACTTTTGGATATGGTAAATATCAAGGCAGACCATGCGGAAAACGGCAGGATAGCTCTTGAAAAGTTCGAAGCTTCGGAGCCCGGCAGATATATGGCAGTCCTGATGGATCTGCAGATGCCGGAAATGGACGGAATAGAAGCCGCAAAAGCCATAAGAGCTTCGTCACATCCGGATGCCAAAGAAATACCAATCGTGGCGCAGTCGGCAAACGCATTCAACGAAGACGTGGCCAATGCGCTCGGCGCAGGCATGAATGCGCATGTATCAAAACCAATCAACAGCAAAGAGCTTTATGCTACTTTGAAAAAATGCAGGGATAAGGAGTTTTAGAAAATGAATGGCCCAATCAACCGAATGGATTCGGGAAAACTCTCGGAAGAGGGAAGAGAAGAATACAAACCCGATTTTGTGGCACATCTCAGCCATGATATCAGGACGCCCCTCAATGCCATCATAGGAATGACGGCTATTGCACGCTCTCATATCATGGACGAACAGAGGGTGGCTGCATGCCTGGCCAAGATAGACATGGCATCACGCCATCTGATGGACATAATCGATGAAGCCATGGTTTTCAACAGGATCAAGGATGGCAGCGTGGATATAAAGCCCGAAATCATCAACCTGCTGGCATTTGAAAAGGAGGTCTTTCCACGTCTGAGAAATGCGGCGGCAGCCAAAAAGCAGACTCTGACGGTGGATGCGGCGGAGGTATGGGATGTAAATGCCTGTGCGGATCCTTATGTGATGAAGCAGATAATCGTCGAAATCGTTGAAAATGCCATCAAATACACTCAGGAGGGAGGGCATATATCCCTTACCTTCAAAGAAAACCGTCTGAGCAGGGATGAAGCGGAATTCATTTTTATATGCGAAGATGACGGCATAGGGATGGAAGATGAATATCTTGAAAATATCTTTGAACCGTTGCTGAAGCCGGAAGATTCGCGGATTCGCAGCGAGCAGGGTGCAGGCTTCGGGCTGGCCATTGTGGAAGGCCTTTTGAAGGCTATGAATGGCAGCATTGAAGTGGAGACGGCTCCGGACAGAGGGACTAAAGTAGTGATTTCCCTGCCGCTGGAAAGACCGGAAAATGCGGATGTCCAGGACGAAGCTCTGCGTCATCGCGAAATCCTGATTCTTTCGGATGATGTTCGCACTTCGCAGCAGCTGGCTGATGCTCTGAGCGATGCGGGTTTGGTGCCACGGACGTTCAGAACTGCGGAGGAAGCTGCGGAAGATATATTGAAATATCGCAGCGTGGGCAAGGAATATACGGCAGTTCTGCTGAGCACAAATCTGCAAGGCGGCTCTATGGAGGCAGCGAAAGTGCTGCGGCGCGAAATCGGATTCGGCCTGCCGATTATCCTGGCGGAATCATATCCGGGTGAGATTGCGGAGGCAGAGGCCAGAACCATGGGCATTACGCAGCGGCTAATCAGACCGGTATTCAAAGGCGCGCTTCTGAAAGTCCTGGAAGAACTGGTGGGTACGGAATTTGAAGAAACCCGTGAAAATCAGGCGGCGCAGGGAGACGGATTCTTTACGGAAGAGATGGATTTTTCCGGTAAACATATGCTGCTGGTGGAAGACAACGAGCTCAATGCCGAGCTGGCCATGGAAATATTCGAGACAACCGGTGCAGAGATCAATTGGGTTCGCAACGGTAAAGAAGCAGTCGACGCTGTTATGATCTCGCAGGAAGGCTTTTATGATATCATATTTATGGATGTTCAGATGCCTGTGATGAACGGCTACGAAGCTACTATCGCCATCCGGGAATTGCCGCGTGCGGATGTGGCGCTTTTGCCGATCATCGCGCTCACAGCCAACGCATTTTCATCGGATGCGCGACAGGCCAGAAATTCAGGCATGAACGAGCATATTACAAAGCCTATAGAGCCGGCAAAACTGGAAATAGTATTGAAAAAATATCTGAAAGACTGATAAATTGATAAATTGATTCGGAATCAAAAGGGAGGACATATGTTATTTAAAGACATTACCATTTTAGACGAGAATTTTGAGATAAAGCCGCATATGTATGTGGGAGTGAATGATGATAAGATCGATTATATCGGCAGCAAAATGCCGGATGGCGATTACGGCAGAGTGTATGACGGGCATGAAAAACTGCTGATGACGGGCTTTTTCAACGCTCATTCACATTCTCCGATGTCCTTGATGAGAGGATACGGCGAAAATCTGACGTTGCAGGACTGGCTGGGGACCAAGATATTTCCGTTTGAAGACCATCTGGACAGCAATGCCGTATATTGGGGCACATATCTGGATCTGGCGGAAGCTACCCGTTTTGGCGTAGTCTCCACTTCCGATATGTATTATTTCTGTCCGGATATGGCCAGAGCCTACAGCGCAGCGGGCGCCAAGGGCAATATCTGTCGTTCCATCGCGGCTTTTGAAGAGGAAGACTTCAGGAAAAGCTCGCGCGGCCTTGAAAGCATCGAGTTTTACAAGGAGTGGCACGGGCGGGAAAACGGCCGTATCAAGGTTGACATGAGCCTTCATGCAGAGTATACTTCTGTACCGGGCGTGGTGAAGCAGCTGGCGGAATACACCAAAGAAATCGGTGCAGGCATGCAGGTACATGTTTCCGAAACGAAAAAGGAGCACGAGGAGTGCATAGGTCGCCACGGCAAGACGCCGACGGCTTATCTGGCGGACCTGGGGCTCTTTGATACCAATGCGACTGCTGCCCATTGCGTATGGGTGACTGATGAAGATATGGAAATCCTGAAGGAAAAAAAGGTGACTGTTGCCACCAATCCGGTTTCCAATCTGAAACTGGCCAGCGGAGTCTGCAATGTGCCGGCTCTCATGAAAAAGGGTATCAACGTGGCTCTCGGAACCGACAGCGTGGCGAGCAACAATTCCCACAATATCCTGGCGGAGCTCAAGACTTTTGCCATCATCCAGAAGACAAAGTGGGAAGATCCGACTCTCATTACGCCAAAAGAAGCATTTTACATTGCTACCCGTGCAGGTGCATTGGCTCAGGGCAGAAACGATTGCGGTCTTTTGAAGGAAGGCTTCAAGGCAGACCTGATTGCTTTGGATATTTCCGTGCCTAACATGCATCCTGTCCATGATCTTCTCAACAATCTCCTGTATTCATCCTCCGGTAGCGAAGTGGTGATGACCATGGTGGACGGCAAAGTCCTCTACGAAGACGGAGAATTCAAGACATTGGACGTAGAAAAGGCCAAGGCGGAAGTGGAAAATGCCAAAAACAAAATCTTGTCTCAGCTCTAGGCAGAGGCAAAGCAGAAGAGGGTTTAATGTCTAAAAAATCATTTGTTCAGGGTGCAGCCGTTTTGGCGGTTGCCGGTATTATAATCAAAGTCCTGGGGGCGTGCTTCCGCATTCCGTTGGGTAATATGATAGGAGACGAGGGTATGGCGTATTATCAGGCGGCATACCCTATCTATGTGCTTTTCCTGACGCTGGCTACGTCCGGAATCCCCATCGCCATCTCGCGCATGGTGTCGGAAAGACGTGCGGTGGGCAATTACAGCGAAGCACACAGAGTGTTTAAGATTTCGTTCCTGCTGCTTTTTTGCATAGGAGCGGTCTCTTTTGGTATTTGCTTTTTCGGAGCCAATATTATAGTAGGGATCATCAAGATGCCTGAGGCTGTACATGCCATGCGTGCTGTTGCCTGCGCGCTGCTGCTGGTGCCGGTGATGGCTGCATTCCGCGGATATTTTCAGGGCATGCAGGATATGAATCCGACGGCTGTTTCGCAGGTGGTGGAGCAGCTTTTCAGAGTAGTGCTGGGACTGGCGCTTTCATACATACTGCTCGCAAAGGGCACCGAATATGCGGCTGCAGGCGCGTCTTTCGGCGCGGCAGCAGGCGCTATAGGCGGTCTTTTGGCAGTGTGGGTGATTTATGCCGCAAGGCGCAGCAAGATCAAAGCTGACATCGCTGCGGCAGAGAGCGCAAATGATAAGCCGGAGCACGAAAAGGGCAGTGCCATACTGTGGAAGATTTTTACCATCGCGGTGCCGATCACTATCGGAGCGGCCATCATGCCTATCATGAACTTTATCGATGCGGGACTGGTAGTCAGCCGTTTGATGGAGGGCGGATGGTCGTATCTTGAAGCCAAGCAGCTTTACGGGCAGTTGACAGGCTTTGCGGGCTCGCTGATCAATTTCCCGCAGGTGCTCACCCAGTCCGTGGCCATGAGTATTGTGCCTGCTGTGGCAGCATCCTACAGACTCAAAGATTTTGATTCTCTCAGGAACGATGTTCAGGTGGGACTGCGTATAGCCATCATAGTGGGCATTCCGTGTGCGCTGGGACTGATGACTCTGGCAAGGCCGATTCTGGTGATGCTCTATCCGATGAGAAGGGAAGCTGCTATAGGCGCGGCTCCTTGTCTGGCTATTTTGGCATTCGGCGTCATTTTCCTTTCTACCATCCAGACTCTTACCGGAGTGCTGCAGGGCGTGGGCAAGCAGATGATACCTGTGAGAAATCTGTTTATCGGCGCAGTGGCCAAGGTGGTCATCACTTACGCGCTGACAGGCGTGCATGCCATCAATTCCAAGGGCGCAGCAGTGGGAACAGTGGCAGCTTATGTGATTGCAGCTTCGCTGGATCTCTATGCCGTGAAAAAATACACGGGCGCGGGATTTGACCTGGGCCTGACATATCTCAAACCTCTTGTGTCCGGAATTGCAATGTCGGCAGTGGCATTCGCGTCATACAAGGTGCTGGAGATGCTGCTGGGCAATTCTCTGGCCTGCGTGATCTCCGTGGGACTTGCGGCGCTTACTTACGGCATATTGCTTTTTGCTACCAGAGCCATCACTCGTGACGAGGTATTGAGACTGCCAAAGGGCCGCAAATTAGTAAAGATAATAGACAAATTCTCAAAAGCGCACTAACAGGCTAAAGCACGAAAGCACCCCTAAATTAATGGGTTTGCGGGATTTCATGCGCAAATATATAACTTTGTGAAGAATAACAAAATGAGTGAAGAAATTAAATACCCTGAGCTTCAAAAAACGGCTGTGAGCGACAGCGAAGCCGTCAAAAGGCTATCGGATATCATAGAGCTGCTTCGAAAGGAATGCCCGTGGGACAAGGCGCAAACCCACCAAACCCTTAGAAAATGCATGCTTGAGGAGGCTTACGAGGTGGCGGATGCCATCGACAATATGGATTTTGCCAACTTGAGAGAAGAACTTGGCGATGTGATGCTGCAGGTGATTTTTCACGCATCGCTGGCTGCCGAGAACGGAAATTTCTCGCTAAAGGATGTAATAAATGACGAATGTGAAAAGATGATTCGCCGTCATCCCCATAT
>CAMPBN010000019.1 GCA_946638265.1 uncultured Bacillota bacterium | reverse complement strand
TCTTTGATCGCTAAAAGCGTCATACAATCTTCTTTGAAAGTAAATACTGTTCCTACTCCTACCACTACAGGCTGTGATGTAGCCTCCAATGGTGTCTTATACAGCTTGGCTTTTTCCGGGAAGTAGTAGTCTTCTTTATATTCTTCCATACTTTCTTTGCTGAGATAATCTGCAAGATTTACAAATCTGTATGTGCCGTGCTTGTCTGTATGCCACTCGGCATCTGCCTCTTCTTTTGCATCTTCCTTTGGCTCTTCTTTGTTTGTCTTTCCCGTAGTTACTCCCTCCGGAGCTTTACGGGCAGACTTGTCTATAATTCTATATATTACCGTGCTTGCCTCGGCTCTTGTCAGAACTCCGTCTGGGCGGAACGTGCCGTCTTCGTATCCTGTGATAAGCCCTGAGCCGTATGCCTGCACTATCTGATATTCATTCTCTGTATCTTTTCCTACATCCGGCAGGCTCTCAAGCAGCTCATTATATCCGTCTACAGCACCTGCATTTATAGCGTTTGCTGATATAAGCGCCATATCTTTTCTTGGGATATCTCTTCCAAGCTGACGCTCTTGAATCTGCTTTGAATTGAAAAGCCCCTCTTCCATGGCAGCCTTGTAGTAGCCGCTAGCCCAATGAGTAGCATCAGAGGCATTTACGATATCGTCCTTGCCCCTAAGTGCCACTACGGTCATTTTGATAAACTCGCCAAAGGTCACTGTATCCGACGGCTTGAACCTACCATCGGGATAGCCTTTGATAATGCCCTTCTCCTGCATCTTCTGAATTGAGGTATATGCCCAATGCGAAGATGGCAGGTCTGTGAAGTTCTTTGTTGCGGCAGCAGCCTGGTTTGTTCCTGTAATGCCAAACCCGGCTATTGCAATGATTGCTGTCATTAATACAGGTAAAATTCTTTTTTTAGTTCTCATAATGATTGATCCTTTCCGATCCTTTCTCAAATTACTTCAAAATTGTTGACTCATCGCTCCCGGCGAGAGTATAATATATGCAAAAGAGTCGCAGAGATGTGGCTTGCGTGAATAGGTTAAAAAAGAAACCCACTCAGCTAGCACCTAGAGTGGGTTTCATCTATCTCCTCTCCCAAATCCCCCGGAAGTCACGCATTCGCATCACCTCGCATCAGAAATTTGAAAATTTGATCAGCAAGCCACTCTATTCTATGCGACTCTGTTTGCCGGAATTCTCCGCCCGCAGAGTCGATTTGCAGGCCCTCTTTACGCTCCTTTCCTTGGGCCAATAGAAATAACGGATATGAATAAACACATCTATCATTCTAGAGCATAGGAAATGGAAAGTAAAGTGAGATACATTACTGTTGACTTTTGGCGCAATGAAGGAATATAATACAGGCAAGAAAAGAGTCACGGAACTGTGGCTTTTAAGAATGGGTTTTGAAGACCACTCTAGTGCCATTAGAGTGGTCTTCGTCTATCTAGAATTCATTGACACTATTTCTACAACCAACGATGCCAGTTGCAAAATAAGCATCAATGTCTCATAGTAAGACATCTCTAATCCTTTCCCCCTTTAGCAACTTCCGCATACGCATCGCCTGCCTTTCGGGAAATCGATCAGCAGCCACTCTATGTTCCATGACTCTGCCAAAATTTTACACTCTCCCTTCAGCGAAGTCAAGTACTTACATTTTTGGAAAATCCTGTTCCTAAAGTCATGTCTATTGCAGAGTTTACTATCTTTTACATTTTCTGTCAACAAGTTTTTGCAAATTTTTTCCAGAATCTTTTTCCCGCGGTTCCGAATTTATTATTTTTTAGAATTTTTTGAAATTATTTTTGCTAAATTTTCAAAATTAGTTGGAAATTCCGATTGCCTGTGATATAATCTATGTTGTATAGCTAGATGTTTTCGAGTAGCGCGTTGTGACGCTGCTGAGATATCATGCTGACTTGCAAACGTTAGTACTAGCAAAATTTGAAAAGGTGGATAAGACTATGAGTGATTTTGACAATGGCAACAATTCAATGTTAGGCGTATACCTATTTGAAACCACGGAAATGCTGAATCAATTGGATGATATCCTCCTTGATGCAGAAAGTAATGGTGCACTTTCGGAAGAAAACATCAATGAGATTTTCCGTATCATGCATACCGTAAAAGGTTCATCCGCGATGATGGAATTCAACATCATCGCTTCCGTTTCTCACAAGCTCGAAGACCTGTTCTTCGTTATTCGTGACAACGGCCTCCCTCAGGAGCACTTCGAAGATCTGTTCGATCTGGTCCTCAGGGTTTCCGACTTCCTCAAGGAAGAAGTGGAAAAGATTCAGACCGAGCAGCCTCTTTGCGAAGAGAATGATGCTCTGGTCAATGAGATTTTGCAATTCCTGGCCCTGCTGAAGGGCGAGACGGATCAGGTTCCCGAAAAGGCACCTGCCAAATCCGAGGCAGCACCTGCTCCCGCACCGGCAGCCGAAGCGGCTCCTGCGGCAGAGGCAGCACCTGCAGCCGAAGGAGCTCCCGCTCCTGTGGATGATGCTCCAAAGGACGGAGAAAATTCATATTTCCTCTATGCGCAGTTCGCAGAAGGCTGCCAGATGGAAAATATCAGAGCTTATATGCTCGTTACCAAGCTGAACACCATCGGTCGCGTAGTGCAGACCAATCCTGCCAGCCTGGACGGCAATCCTGAAGCTTCCGCCATCATCGTGGAAAAAGGCTTCTATTGCCACGTACTTTCAGAAAAGAGTTCCGATGAAGTGCTGGCCACCGCCAAGGGCTCACCTTGCGTGGCCACAGTCAGCCTGACTGACTCCATCGGTGAAAATGCAGCGCCTCCTGCAGCTCCTGCTCCTGCAGAAACCAAGGCAGCTCCTGCCGCAAGCAGCGAAGCCAAAGCGGCTCCCGCAGCAGGCGGTGCAGCCAAAGCAGCTCCCGCAACAGGCGGCGGCGTAAAACAAAACCTGATCAACGTAGATCTGGACAAGCTGGTAGCACTCAACGACCTGGTCGGCGAAATTGTTATTTCCGAATCCATGGGTTCCGGCAGCCCGGATCTGGCAGGTCTGCGTCTTGAAAACTTCGAAAAAGCAGCATCCCAGCTCCGCAAACTCACCAACGAGCTGCAGGACATTTCCATGTCTCTCCGAATGGTACCTATCGCACCTACTTTCCAGAAGATGCGCCGTATCGTCCGCGACATGGGCAAAAAGCTGGACAAGGACGTAGAACTCATCCTCATGGGTGAGACCACCGAAGTCGACAAGACTATCATCGATGCCATCGCAGACCCTCTGATGCACGTAGTCCGCAACTCCATGGACCACGGTATCGAAACCAGAGAAGAGCGTGCGCAGACTGACAAACCGCCTACAGCACAGGTTATCCTGTCCGCACAGAACCTCGGCGGCGACATCATCATTGCCTGCACGGACGACGGACACGGACTCGACCCTGAAAAGCTCCTGGCCAAGGGCCGCGAAAAAGGCATCCTGACCAAACCTGAAAGCGACTATACCGAAAAAGAAATCTTCAACCTTCTGATGGCACCGGGCTTCTCCACCAAGGAGAAAGTTACCGAGTACTCCGGCAGAGGCGTAGGTATGGACGTAGTTAAGCAGAATATTGAAAAGGTGGGCGGTACCATCACCATCGAATCCACCAAGGGTGCGGGCATGACCGTTTACTTCAAGATTCCGCTGACACTGGCTATCATCGAAAGTATGGACTGCCGAATCGGCAACCATATCTATACCATTCCTATTTCAAACATTCGTGAATCCTTCAAGCCTGAGGCAGATCAGCCGTTCATGGATCCTGCAGGGCACGAAATGATCATGATCCGCGGAGCCTGCTACCCTATCATCCGATTGGGCGAAATGTTCCATATTGCGGATTGTAAGGAAAACATCGAAGACGGCATCCTGATGCTGGTAGATACCGGCGAAAGACTTGCCTGCCTCTTCGTAGACGAGCTTATCGGAAAGCATCAGGTCGTTGTAAAGCCAATGCCGCAATTCATCACACAGCTCATTGGCAGAGACATCGGCATATCCGGCTGCACCATTCTGGGAGACGGCTCCATCAGCCTGATCCTCAATGTTCCGAGCATTTTAGCCAACTACTAAACCGGAACGGCAGCCGAAGCGCCTCGGCCCTAAAAAAGCCATATGTCATAAGTTTTCTTATGATACCTGATGTTGAAAGGAAGATTGTGAAATGTTATATTTGACCGACGACGAATTTAAGTACATAGTAAAATTAATGAAAGATTTCTGTGGCGTAAATCTCATCCAGAAGCGTCCTCTTATCGAAGGAAGACTGGGCAATTTCGTTACGGAAAACGGTTACACCAACTACATGGACTATTTCAAGTCCCTGGAAAATAATCCGGATGAGCTGATCAATATCGTTAACAAGCTCACCACCAACCACACCTATTTCATGAGAGAAAATGAACACTTTGCGTTCTATCATGACACTGTTCTCCCATGGATCGACAAGACTTTGAAGACCAAGGACCTGCGAGTATGGTCCGCGGCATGTTCCTCCGGGCAGGAGCCGTACACATTGGCTCTCATCACACAGGAATATCTGGGACATGCAGCCAGCCAGTGGGATTCCACAATCCTGGCATCCGACATCTCCAACAAGGTATTGACACAGGCAAAAAATGGCGTGTACGACCTTGAAGACGTGGAAAAGATGCCTGTCGAATGGAAGACCAAATACTTCAAGCAGATCGACGACAAGCATTGTCAAGTGGTGGACAGCCTGAAAAAGAAGATTGCCTTCCGCAACTTCAACCTGCTGGATCCGTTCAATTTCAAGCAGCCGTTCCAGGCTATCTTCTGCAGAAACGTAATGATTTACTTTGACCAGCCGACGAAGGAAATGGTCGTAAACAAGCACTACGACGCCCTTCTTCCGGGAGGATATTTCTTCATAGGCCACAGTGAATCCCTCTCCGGTATCAACCACAAATTCAAATACGTATCACCTTCCATCTATAGAAAAGAGTGATTGTACTAAGAGGGTGCCAAAGGCGCACCCTCTTTTATTTTTCGGTTGTGTATCAAGAGCAAAGCGGCATGCAAAATATGCCCGATTTTTTTAGGGAAATTTTAAGAAACGACTTAAGTTTGCCTGTGGCAAGTCGATAATAATATTGAAAGATTTAAACACAGACGCAAATTAAGATAAATCTGTTCTATTCTACAAGGAGGTAAAACGATGGCATCAGTAAATTCTGCAACTTCAACCAATCAAACATCAGGTTCGTCAACTCTTTCCGGCATCAACGGCGTCGGCGGTCTCGCCACAGGTATTGATACCGATTCTTTAGTTGCTAGTCTTACCCAGACAGAACAGACCAAAATTGATAAGCAGAATCAGCAGATCACAAAACTGGAATGGCAGCAGGCGGCATATCGCGAGATCATCACCAAAATGCAGGATTTCCAGAACAAATATCTCAGCTCCACTTCCAAGACGGACATTACCCGTTCTTCCACATTCAACACGATTACAGGTAAGTCCTCCAGCGAAGCGGTCAGCATCGTAACCAACGCAGAAAGCTATTCGGCATCATTTTCGGTCGACAGAGTCGAGCAGCTGGCAGCAGGCATGAAAATAAAGTCTGCATCGGCTTCCGGCAATATCATCGGTTCCGTAAATCTGACAGGACTTCTTCTGGCAGACAACTACGCAGATCCTGACAACATCGAAGATACGGTTGTCGGCAAGCTGGCAGGCAAGAGCCTTTCCTTCACGCTTGACGGCACCACCAAGGTGGTCAGCTTCGACCAGGATTTCGTTTCCGATTTCTATACGGCTCTCGGTGAAAGCGACGACGCATCGGAGGCATTTGCTTCCGCGCTCCAGTCCAAGCTGGATGAGGCTTTCGGCGCAGGCAGAGTGACAGCTTCCTTCTCGTCTGAAGGCGGTCTGAAGTTTGATACGGCTTCCAGCTCGGGCCTCAGCATCTACTCCGTAAACAGCGACAATGAGCCTCTGGAAGTGCTCGGCATCACCAACGGAGCCACCAACAAGATTGCAGTTAACAAGCAGCTCTCCGCTCTGGACAAAGCCGGAGCATTCGCTACCGCTCTCACAGGCGGAACCGAAGTGACCGAGGGCGAAAGCACATACAACGAATACAAATTCGAGATCAACGGTGTTGAGTTTGACGTCAAAGACAACGCTTCCCTGAGAAGCATCATGAATCAGATCAACAACTCCAAGGCAGGCGTGGAACTCACCTACTCCGAGGTCACGGATACATTCACCATGACATCCAAAGCTACCGGTTCGGGCAGCGAGATTAAGCTGAGCGACACCACGGGAAACTTCCTGGCAGCTCTCGGACTCACAAGTGACAGTGCCGAAGAACCTACCGTTACCGCAGGCGCCTCCGCAATATTCTATGTTGACGGCGTGAAGGTGGAAAGAGATTCCAACACCAACATCTCGGTAAACGGCATGTTCCTCACCCTCAACAAAGTTACGAATGAAGCTGTAGACATCACTACAGAGTCAGATACATCTTCCGTTAAGGATCTGGTTACGAACTTTGTCAATGATTATAACGAGATGATCGAGATGATCAACAAAGCCCGTACCGAAGAGACTAACAGAGACTATGCCCCTCTCACTGACGCTCAAAAGGAAGAAATGACCGACAAGCAGATTGAGAAGTGGGAAGAAAAAGCCAAGGCCGGCATTCTGAGAAACGATTCGACACTGAATTCCATCTCATCCAAGCTGAGCCAGCTGATGTACACCTCCTTCAACGGCTACTCCCTCTACCAGATGGGCGTACAGAGTGCAGGATGGTCTGCAAACGGCAAACTCACCATCGATGAGACCAAGCTCGATACCGCTCTTTCCAACGACTCCGAAAAGATTAAGGACTTCTTCCTCGGAGAAACCGGATTCGGTCAGGCTGTGGAAGATGCCATGAACAGCGCTATCAAGACCAGCGGTGCCAAGGGTTCCCGCGGTACACTGATAGAAAAAGCAGGTATCGGCAATACGGCTTCCGACACGGAAAACAGCATTACCAACAAGATCAAGGATCTGAAAACTTACATCAAGACGTTGCAGACCAGACTGGAAAGCAGACAAAAATATTGGTGGAACAAGTTCTCATCTCTTGAGACTCTGGTAAATCAGATGAACAGTTATTCATCAGTTATCGGTGCTTATTCCACCATGGGCTAGGAGCTCATGACGAATAAATATAAAGTGTAATTCTCTAAGGCGCGCAAGCTGCGCAAATTTAAGCAAGGATGTGAAGATATGCAGTACAGCAACCCATACCAGGTTTACAAAAACCAGTCATTACAAACATTAACTCAGGGAGAAATCCTCGTTAAATTGTTCGAAGAAGCTTCGAAGCAGATCAATTTCTCAATTTTACTCACCGAAAAGCAGGACGCAGTAGGTGCTTACAATTGTGTTTCGAAGGCTCAGAAGATCGTTTCCACACTCAGAAATTCTCTGGATATGCACTATGCCATTTCCATCAATCTGGCAGAAATCTACCTGTTCGTAAATGACGAACTGGGCAAGGCTCTTGTCGATAAGGACACGGAAACGCTCAAGAGACTGGCAGGGATTTTGGACAACCTGAAAGATGCCTTCAAAGAGGCTGATAAGATCGCCCGTTCTCAGAAGAGATCGGTGGGTTAAAGTCGCTTTAGGTCTTTCTTGAAAGGACACAAAATGCAAAACACAGACGAATATTTCAACAAAAAAATGGAACTCCTTTCCCGCCTGCTCTCCTGCTCAGAGGAGATTATGAGCAGCATCAACGGAGACAAATGGGAAGAATACGGGGAATTGGGAGAGAGGCGCATTGCGGCCATTGAAGAATTGAACGAATTCGAAAAGGCCTATAGGGAGCACTTCGATCCACATCTTTCGCAGGACCAGCGCAAGGCCATCAATGACAAAGTACAGGTGATTCTGGGCTTTGACAAGGACGTGGTGGTGCGGCTGGAAGAAGAAAAAGAATCTGCTCTGAAAGGCATGAGTACCGAAAGGAATGAAGATAACATTCTCAGCGGTTATGTGATGAATGCCCGTCAGACCACAGGTGTTTTTCTCGATACCAAAAGATAATATAAAAAAGCCCTGCTTTTGCAGGGCTTTTAGCATGCCTTAAATTAAAGGAAATATGAAAGCTCGTTCTTCACCTTTTCCGGCGCGGCCTTTCGGAGAGCTGCCTTCAGGATATCTTCCATGGCTGCGTCGCTCTTGCAGTCCGTGCAGGCTGCGGTGAGTCCGAAATTGAGGTTCTTCGGACGTCTTGCCTTCTGGATGATCTTGCCCATTACCTGCTTGCCGTTTTCAAGCGGCGTCTCGGTCAGGATGATGGCAAACGAAGATTCGTGGTACCTGCCCACAATGTCCGTCTTTCGAAGCGCCGTGCAGATCATCTTGCTGACATAAGTCATACACTTTTCAAGGTATGTTTCTTCAGACACCACCATCTCACCCGGCTTGGGCTTGACAGTGAGCAGAATCAAAGTCATAGGATTGCCGTAGCGGCGGAATCTTGCCAGTTCCCTCTTGGCCTGGTCGAGCAGCTCGTAGTAGTTGAGCATCGGCAGGCGGTCGTTTTGGATATTCTTGGCCTTGAGCAGCGAAAAATATCTGAACTTGGCTATAACCGGCTTCAGGTCCGCATATCCCAGGCACATCTTCCATGTGTCATTAACATATGCCATATATTTTTTGGTCTTCTCGTGAGAAATCTGGCCTGTGCCGATTTCAAGCACCGTCATCTCCACCGTGAAAAGCAGGATTTCGTTGAAGACCAATCCGCCGTAATCGCAATTCTTAAAGCTCTTTTCGAATTTAATCTTGTAGTCTGCCAGCTTGTGCAGCTTGGCCACAGCCACTTTCCATTCCACAAAATCCGATAGCGGTACATTGCCCTGATCGATGGCAGTCAGCTTGGCGTATGCCTGCTCCCAGGACTCTGTTACCATATCACGGAAAAACTCATCCAAAACCACTTTCGCCAGCTCTATGCGGTAGTCTTCTTCTTTCATAATGGAGGAAGTGGACCGGCTGGTCATCTTCTTCCACTCCGCATGATACTCTGCCCTCTTATCAGGGTCGCTGAGAACCGAATAAGCTTCATTCAATTCTTTCATGCGTTCCGGAGCATCAGGGCTGGTATTGATATCCGGGTGGTATACCTTGCAAAGACATTTGTAAGCCGACTCAATCATCTTGCTGTCAGCTTCGTAATGTATCTGCATCACCTTGTAATAATCAGTAAATTTCTGCATCTGGTATGCTCCGAATCTATGTTACAACATCTACAATAGTTACATTCAGGAATTCAAATTCCGACAAGTCGATTTCGTACGGCTTGTCGATAAAGCCTTCCGTATTCTTGAAAATTCTCACTTTCGGTCTCAGGCAAAGCTCTTCTCTGTTTTCCAGAACGATGCCGATGGTGTCGTCGGACAGTTTGACGCAGGTCCCTACCGGATATGGTGCCACCTTCTTGACGAAAACCGCCACTATCTTAGGGTCGAAAAGCACCTCCGATGATGCCATGATATATTCGATAGCCTCTGCCGGTATCATAGCTTTTCTGTAAGGCCTGTCGGAAGTCAGGGCATCGTATACGTCAGCAACGGAAATGATACGACCGTAAAGCGAGATTGCCGTACCGGAGAGCCCGTTCGGATAGCCGCCTCCGCCATACCTTTCGTGGTGGTCAAGAATAGCCATGCACGAAGTCTTGGAAACGCCGTAGCCTTGCTTGATATGTTCAAATCCCAGCTGGGAATGCTTTTTCAAAATATCAAATTCTTCATCGGTAAGCTTGCCTTTTTTATTGAGCAAAGCCTTGTCGATGAAGACTTTTCCGATGTCATGAAGAAGAGCTCCATATCCGAGGTTGCATAGTTCATCTCTGCCAAGCCCCAGCGCCACTCCGATCACTATGGAAAGGATGGCTACATTAACGGAATGGTAATATGTATAATCGTCGAAGACCTTCATGTCCACCATGTTGATCATGAGGTTGGAGTTGCTGCATATCTCGTCTACGATGCCCTCTACCTGGCTCTTTGCCTTGGCAAGTGCCCTTCTGGCTGCCGGACCTTCTTTTTTGATGTCCGCGAATGCGCCCTTTACGCCTTTAACAGCATTGGTCCTGGTCTCGCCGCTTACTACGCTGATAATCTCGATATCACTGGAGATGCTGTCATCCACATAGATACCGTTGTAATTCAACCGGCCGATGGCCGCAATAAAATCGTCCGTCAGCTTGGTTCCTCTGGAAAGAAGCAGGTCCCCTGTTTGATTGTACAAATTTTCACCAACAGTCATTCCTATGCGGAGACAATTGGTAGGCACAAATCGCATATTTTCGCTCCTTTAAACATAATCCTACAAAATTAATTATAACACAACGCTACTATTTCTTTCAATATCAAAATCGAGCCCTATTGGGGCTCAATTTCGAATTTTGTGACTTAATTGTTTTTATTTTCGTGCAACTTTCTTTCCATCTCTTCTACTGTCTTGCACATATTGCAGCCCTGACACCCTCCGGCACAAAATCCGGAAGACGAACAGCCGCCGCCTTTTTTGAGGCTCCTCACGGCAAAGCCGGCGCCTGCAACTATAATCCCCAGTATTATCCAGCTTCCTAAATTCATGATATCCCCCTTATCTTTTCTTCAGACTTTCGATATTTCGATATAAAGATACCCTTTTTTTGGCGTGACTAACACTCCACAGCCTCTCCCGCATCCAAAAATACGAGATATTTTTCCAAAGTTTCGCCACCGCAAAGTCTTGTCACTGCCCTGCCGTATATTTCCATCTGGGTGGCATAACGTTCTTTGAGCTTTTCAAAGTCTTCGTGCGAGCGTATTTTACTTGTTTTGTAGTCGATCAGGACAAATTTTTCACTGTCGTCTTCAGTCTTTTCACTGAACCAGCAGTCAATGATACCCTGAACGCAGATCTTGCTGCCCTGCCAATCCGTCCTGAGAGTGAAAGGCACTTCTCTGTGAAGCTTGCCATCGGCTGCGGCGGCCTTCATGCGCGCTGCCAGACTGCTTTTGCAAAACTCGCGGATCTTGCCCGTATCCAGGGCCGCCGCCTCTTTTTCTTCCAGGCTGCCTTTGGCCTTCAGCATCTCCAAAGTAGCTTCCGGATCCGGTCCTGCATCCGCTGTGAAATCCAGATTTTCCATCACCAGATGGTAGAGCGTACCCTTTTCTGCAGCCGTGAGAGTGTATGCCGCATCTTCTTCCAAATCCTGGCTCCGCTCAAAAAATCCGGTACTTGTCAGGATATCAGGATCTTCCAGAAAGACTTTTTTGTCTGCCTCGCTATGTCCAAGCTCCGTAACGGAGTACTTTGATTTCTTTGAAGCTTCTTCCATATATGGATAGCTGTACGAAAGCCTTTTTTCTATTTCAGGGCGCACCTTCGCCTTTTTAAAGACCTCGACACCGCCTGCCTGCTCTTCTCCGTCCTCTGCAAGATCTTGCGGAACCACTGCGGCCGCTTCTTCCACATTGATGCTGCAATTTTTCATGCTGTACGCCACCGGCATGACCATATCCAGGTATGTGGTCGCTGCCATGGCTTTTTCCGGATTCATGGGGCGCATAGCCTTCCATGCTTCTTTTTCGGACTCATAGTCCTTGATGCAGCCGACCATGATCAGGCTGTCGATGGCTCTTGTGAATGCTACATAGAGGAGCCTTTCACATTCGCAGATTTCTTCGCGCGATGCCATATCCTCCGTCAATATGCCCGCCAGAGTTTTTTTCTTCCAGCCCTCTTTTCGGTTTATCAGAGAAAATCCCAGACACTCCAGTTCCTTACTGAATTGCAGCTTTGAAGGGTTCTCCCTGCCTTTGATCTGCTTGTGCATTCCGGCAAGGATGACCACCGGAAATTCCAGACCCTTGCTCTTGTGAATGGTCATCAGGCGCACAGCGTCCGCCCCTTCACCGACAGTGGCGGCAGGAGCCACCGGAATCTTGCGGTTTTTGATGGCATCGATACGACGGAGAAATCCGTAAATGCCTGAGCCGCTCTTCGAAAATTCCCCTGCTTTTTGCACCAAAAGGTCCAGATTGATCTGACGCTGCCGGCCGCCCGGAAGCGAACCCGCATAGATGTAAAATCCTGTTTTTTGCAGGAGCATCCAGACAAAATCCGAAAGCTCCATCAGCGATGCCGCATCCCTGTATTCCCTGATGTTATCCAGCGCGGCCTTGCATTTTCTGCCCAGCTCGCTTTCTTTTTCGCAAACAGCCAAAAATGCCGCGGAAAATGACATGCTGCGGTCTCCTGCTTCCGTTCTGATACAGGCAAGCTGCTCGGCCGAGAAACCGAAAATCGGGCTGTAGAGTACCGAAATCAGCGGCACGTCCTGTCTGAGATTGTCTATCACTGACAGGAGGTTGACAAATATCTCGACTTCGGTTGACTCGAAATACCCGTCGCTTTGCTCCGAAGCAAAAGGAATGCCCAGCTCCCTGAAAATCCTGGTATATGTATCCGCAGTGCCCTTTATGGCGCTTCGCAGGATAACAATATCTGAATATCTGATCGGTCTTTCCGTATAGCCATTCCCCTTTCTTTCGGGCAGCAGCATCCCGGACGCCATCTTTTCTTTTATGATCTTGGCCACTGCGAAGGCTTCGATCTCGTCTTTCGTATATTCTCCTCCCGGCATCGTCAGACAGATCTCAGGGTCGTAGAGAAGCTTTCCGTCATAGTCGCAGCCCAGATTCAGAGCCGCGTCGTCGTCATAGCCTTCCATAACTTTGCGGAAAACTTCGTTTGTAATATCTATGACCGGAGACTTGCTGCGGTAGTTGTAGTTCAGATCGATGACTTTGCCGCCATCCTTCTTATATTTGTAGCGCTCGTATCTGCCTGTAAAAAGCTTCGGTTCCGCCTGGCGGAACCGATATATGGACTGCTTCACATCGCCCACCATGAAGACATTGTCTCCGGTGGAGAGTCTGGCAATCAGCGCATCCTGCAATTCATTGGAATCCTGATATTCATCCACAAAAATATATTTGAACTTTGTCCTGTACTGCTCGGCTATGTCTTCGCAGCTCAGAGCCTGCAGTGCCAGATGCATAAAATCGCCAAAGTCCAGCACTCCCTTTTCCAGCTTCATAGCCATGAAAATCTCATGATATTCCCTAGTAAGATCGCAAAATATTTTGGCTGTCTTTGCCGTGGCGTTGATCTCCCTGACGGAATCCTCCAATGGCTGATACAAATATTTATCTTTGAGTTTTTTCTTAAATCCGTCTCTATAGCTTGTTTTGGCTGCATCAAGTTCATCCTTCACAGCTTCAAAAGCGTCTTTTTCGGCCTGAGGCGCAGATTTTGTCGGAGCCAGCGTCAATTTTGCCGGAAGGCTGTCATAAAGCGTAATGATGCCGTCAACCTCAGCCAGATATTCAGCGGCATTTGCAATTTCACCTTTTTCGGTTTTTTCTTTCAGCTCGCGTGCAGCTTCATAGATGGCGCGATAGACGGTAGTCTCTGTCAAAAGCCTGGTTTTCAGCTTTTCGCTGCCGCTTTCGTCCGCCAGGTTTTCCGCCAGCTCCAGCGATCTCATCGCTTTGGACGCCGCATGGAATATGGAGTCTGCCAGAGCTTTTCCCATCTTGCCTGTCGCAAAGCCTTCCATATCAAGGCTCAGATTTTCAGAAGCTTTTTCCATAAACCCGAAAGGATCGTCCAGGGCACTGATGCCCTGATAAAAATCCTTTATCATTTCTTTCAAGCCTTCAAGGCTCTTGACACTCGCATATGTATCGAG
>CAMPBN010000018.1 GCA_946638265.1 uncultured Bacillota bacterium | reverse complement strand
AATGGTACTGGAGGACAGTACCGGGTACAAGAACGAAGAAATCGCTCTGTCTGACGATGCGCTGCTCCAAAATATCCGAAACCTGCAGCAGCAAAACAACATCAAGCAGTCTGCGGAATTGGTGAAGGATTTGGGCAGATGCAGCCTCGACATAGAAATGGAAACCGGTACTGGTAAGACTTACGTGTACATCAAAACCATGTTCGAGCTCAACAAGCGTTACGGCTGGTCGAAGTTTATCGTCGTGGTGCCGTCTATTGCTATCAGGGAAGGCGTAAAGAAGAGCTTTGAGATGACCGTGGACCACTTCATGGAACACTACGGGAAAAAGGCGCGCTTCTTTATCTACAACAGCTCGAACCTGAACCAGCTCGACAATTTCTCCGCCGGCAGCGGCATCAATGTGATGATTATCAACACGCAGGCTTTTGCATCTTCGCTGAAAGAGGGAGCAAAGAACAAAGAGAGCCGCATCATCTATTCGAAGCGTGATGAATTTGGTTCCCGCAGGCCTATAGATGTCATCAAAGCCAACAGGCCGATTTTGATTTTGGACGAGCCTCAAAAAATGGGCGGCGATGTGACGCAGAAGGCTTTGAAAAACTTCAATCCTTTGTTTTCAATGAACTTCTCAGCTACTCATGCGAAGCAGCACAATCTCGTGTATGTGTTGGATGCGCTGGACGCCTACAACAAGAGGCTGGTAAAGAAAATAGAAGTCAAAGGCTTTGAAGTAAAGAACTTCCGCGGAACTGACAAATATCTGTTCCTTGAACAAATTGTGCTTTCGCCGAAGAAGCCCCCGATGGCTCGCATGGAATTTGAAATCGGCTACAAAAAATCCATAAATCGCGAAACCAGAATAGTGGGAGTAGGAGACGATTTGTACTATCTGTCACAACAGATGGAGCAGTACAAAGGCTTTGTGGTGTCTGAAATCGACCCGATACGTGGCACGGTTACATTCACAAACGGTGAGACTATCCACACAGGAGATATTGTCGGGGATATTTCCGAAAAGGACATGCGGCGGATTCAAATCAGAGAGACTATCCTTTCCCACTTTGAAAAAGAAGAAAAGCTTTTTGAAAAAGGAATCAAGACCCTTTCTCTGTTTTTCGTCGATGAAGTTTCGAAGTACCGGCAGTATGACGAAAACGGAGAGGAAGTGCTTGGTGAATACGGGAAAGTCTTTGAAGAGGAATATACTGCAATCCTGAACGACTATCTCACGATGATAGATACTCCTTACCAGAGATATTTGAAATCAATATGCAGCGATGCCTCAAAGGTACACAATGGCTACTTCAGCATCGATAAGAAGACAGGCCACAGCATCAACAGCGAGCTGAAGAGGGGGTTGGAGTTTTCGGACGATATATCGGCATACGACCTTATCCTGAAGAATAAGGAACGCTTGCTGTCCTTCGAGGAGCCTACCAGATTTATTTTCTCACATTCTGCTTTGAGGGAAGGCTGGGACAATCCGAATGTGTTCCAGATTTGCA
The DNA here is from genome assembly GCA_946638265.1 of uncultured Bacillota bacterium. Taxonomy (GTDB): domain Bacteria; phylum Bacillota; class Clostridia; order Peptostreptococcales; family Anaerovoracaceae; genus UBA3871. Next base: position 13,199 of record CAMPBN010000018.1, on the reverse strand, counting down.
CACTGAAGCATTCAGACAGTGCTACCGCAAAACGCCAGGAAGTGGGACGTGGGCTCAGACTCTGCGTAAACCAGGCCGGAAACAGGATGGATGCTGAAGTTTGCGGCAGCAGCGTGCATGATGTCAATATGCTGACTGTTATCGCCAGCGAGAGCTACAAGACCTTCGTATCGGAGCTGCAGTCGGATATCAAAAAGGTTCTGTACGACAGACCTGCGAAGGCTTCGGTGGAATACTTCGCGGGCAAGGTCATCAGCGTAGATGGAAAACCTCACACAGTGACTCCTCAGGAAGCGAATACCTTCCAAAGATATCTCATACGGCATGGGTATATTACGGATGATGACCGAGTGGTTAACCAGTATCGCACCGATTTCGCAAACAATGCATTACCTGCGTTGTCACCGGAGATTGCTTATATTGCCGAGGGACTCCATAAATTGGTGCAGGCGATCTATGACGAAAAGGTTCTGGATGAAATGGTTTCAGATGGGCATGAGACAAAGGTCAAAGACAATCCTTTGAACGACAATTTCTACAAGAAAGAGTTCCAAACTCTTTGGAGATACATCAACCACAAGTATGCATATACGGTGGATTTTGATTCGGAGGAGCTTATTCAAAATTCTATCGAGAGCATCAATGAAAATCTGTTCGTGTCAGAATTGCAATACACTACTTCCGTGGGCGCGCAGAAGGATACCTTGCAGCAGGACGAAATCAAAGGCGGTACATCGTTTGATATTGCAAAGACACGCACGCAGCATTTGAAACATGCAGAAACAAGCCGGATAAAGTATGACCTTATAGGCAAAATTGCAGATCCAAAAGCGGGCACCTGCCTTACCAGAAAGACGGTTGCCAAAATACTGGCAGGGTTATCTCCCGAACGTTTTGCGATGTTCAAGCAGAATCCGGAAGAGTTCATCTCGAAGATCATCAAGTTGATAAATGAGCAAAAGGCTACTATGATTGTGGAGCATGTTACTTACAATCAGACACAAGACGAATATGACAGCAGCATATTCACTGCGGAGAAAAACAATCAGAGCTTCGACAAAGCCTTCAAGGCGAACAAGGCAGTTCAGGACTACGTGTTTACCGACGGATACGCTCAAGACGGCCAGAGCGTGGAGAGAAAATTCGTGGAAAATCTCGATGCTGCGCAGGAAGTTTGTGTATATGCCAAACTCCCGAAGGGATTTGAAATTCCTACGCCTGTCGGAAAATATTCACCTGACTGGGCGATAGCTTTTAATGAAGGAACTGTTAAACATATCTACTTCATAGCAGAGACCAAAGGTTCCATGAGCAGTCTGAGTTTGAAACCAATCGAAAAGGCGAAAATAGAATGCGCAAAGAAGCTTTTCAATGAACTATCCACCAGTCATGTAAAATACCACAATGTTGACAGTTACCAGAATCTACTTGCAGTGATGAATTCGCTGTAAACCTGAAGCCCGGGCGGAAGCCTCGGGCTATTTACTTTAAATTGCAAATAAATGGCGAAAACTTGCGGTTTTGCTTGAAATTTCATGCAATAGAAAATAAACTAGTAGTATATGAAGGCGACTTAAAGGCAAAAAGTGTCACCATTGGTGACACAATGCTATGAGCCGTACCATGTCTCCGATGATGGTATCGCAATATCAGTTACAACTGCCGGATAAGGAAGTGCTTAGAAAGAAACTGCAGGAATTGGCTAATATTCCGCAGATTGAGGATTAGGAAGCGAAATTTTTCAAATTTACTTGAAATTATTCACGGGAGAAAATAAACTAGAAGTGTACGCAAGTGATTGAAAGGTACAGGATGTGATTTTATGATCAATTTAATGGTTAGATACAAGGCGGCCAGTTTGGATGCGCTGGTAAGATTTTATGCGGAGCTGCAGCTCAGCGGTGCGGTGGCCAAGACCCGCAGCGAAAAGGGATGCCTGCGGTACGAATATTTCTTCCCGGCAGTGACGCTGTTTGACAATGAAGTGTTGAAGGATCCTGCTTTCAAACCGCAGGCAGAGATGTTCCTCTGGGAGCAGTGGGAGAGCAGAGAAGCGCAGCAGGCTCACACCAGAGAGCCGCATTTTAAGACTTTCGGAGAGCTGAAAGAGAAGTATGGAGTCAGCTCCACTTTTGATGTTCAGGATATTTTGGTGCCGTTTTAGGGTTCGGCATCCGGGTTTGGAAGAATGACAGATTGACGAGGCGGGCTTGGAGGAAATATGGCAAAAGGTAAAGCGAAGACGGTTTTCGTGTGCAATGAATGCGGCTATGAAAGCCCCAAATGGATGGGGCAGTGCATTTGTGGTGCATGGAATTCTTTTTTTGAGCAAAAAGTAGCAAGCGGAGAGGCTGAGGACCGGCGGAGTCGGACCAGAGCTTCCGCAGGAGACGGAGCCGGAGGGGCAGCCGGGAAGAAAAATCGGCCGGCCCGGCTGCCGGACATCGTGTCCGGCGAGCGCAGCCGCCTGGACACGGGCATCGGCGAGCTGAATCGTGTGCTGGGAGGCGGCATAGTGAAAGGGTCGCTGATACTGATCAGTGGCGAGCCGGGTATCGGCAAATCCACGATTATATTGCAGATGGCGGCCAACATCGCGCAAAGCTATGGCAAGGTGCTCTATGTTTCGGGCGAAGAGTCCGAAGAGCAGATCAAGCTGCGCGCGGAGAGGATTTGCCGAAATGGTGGCGAAGGCGGCATCTTCGTCCTTTCGGAAACGAATATGGAGAATGTGGAGGCGGCAGTGGACGAAGTGCAACCTTCGCTTCTTATCATAGATTCCATCCAGACCATGTACACGGAGGATTTGGATTCTGCACCGGGCAGTGTGTCACAGGTGCGGGCCTGCGGCAACGAGCTGATGCGTTTGGGCAAGGTGACGGGTATTCCGATTTTCATCGTTGCCCATGTGACCAAGAGCGGGGACCTGGCAGGCCCGAAGATTGTAGAGCATCTGGTGGATTGCGTGCTCAGTTTCACGGGTGAGCGCAATCACGATCTGCGCATATTGCGTGCCTACAAAAACCGTTTTGGCACTACGAGTGAGATCGGCGCCTTCGAGATGGCGGAAGAAGGGCTGCGGCCTATCGAAAACCTCTCGATGACCTTTATGGACGGTTTCAGCGGTGCCTCTGAGGGTTCGGTCATTGCAGCAGTCTACGAAGGCACACGGCCGCTTCTCATCGAAATTCAGGCTCTGACGGCGCCGGCTAATATCGGCTTCGCCCGCCGGACCAGCGTAGGCGTGGAAAACACGCGCCTGAGCATGATACTGGCTGTGTTGGAGCGTAAAGCAGGCGTATCGCTGATGAACCAGGACGTATATGTGAATGTGGTCGGTGGGCTCCGCCCCGAGGGTACATCCATCGATCTGGCCGTGGCCATGGCCATATACTCGTCCTTCAAAGGCAAAGCCATCCCGCCGGATGTGCTGGCTCTGGGCGAAATCGGCCTGACAGGCGAGCTGCGGCCGATTCAGAATGCGGATAAAATCGTAAAAGAAGCAGCCCGCATGGGTATCAAAAAAGTGATTTTGCCAAAGCGAAATGCTGAAAAGCTGGCCAAAGAGTCGGGCACAGACCTGCAGCTTGCAGGCGTTGCCAATATCGCGGAGGCTTTGAAAGTTCTGGCTTTGCGCTAGAATCGAATAAATTGAGACAAGTGAGGAAGAAGGAAAATGAAAAAGAAAATTTTGGCTATCCTGTGCCTGGTGATTATGCTCTTGGGCATGACGGGGACAGCGGTGGCGGAAACTGCAGCAGAACAGGTGCATGTCAACATCTATATTGACGGCAGCCTGCAAAACATAGCGCCAAGCCTCGGCACGCCTTTCATCGATGAAAACAGCAGAACTCTGGTGCCGCTGCGCGGAGTATTTGAAGCTATCGGCGCGGAAGTGGGCTGGATTGACGATGCCCGCCAGGCAGTGGTGAAAAAAGACGGGAAAACGGCGCTGGTGCCTATCGGTGAAAAATACATCCTTGTGGATGGCGTGCGCATCGAAAACGACAGCAATGCCATAATAAAAAACGACAGAACTTATCTGCCGATACGTATCGTACTGGAAAGCTTCGGATGCGGAGTAGGCTGGAACGATGCCACCAAGAGCGTCCTGGTGACCACCAAAAAAGGGGATATGAAAGCTGTCTGGGTGTCATTCTTGGACTACGACGGCTGGCCAAAGGACGAGGCGGGCTTTAAGGCGTCCTACGATGCCATGCTCTCGGATGCCAAGACCATGGGCTTTAATGCCGTGATCTTTCAGGTAAGACCGGACAGCGATGCGCTCTATCCATCAAGCGTCTACCCGTGGTCAAAATTCGTATCCGGGACCCAAGGGCAGAATCCGGGCTACGACCCGCTGGCATACATGGTGGAAAGAGCCCACGCCGAGAATATGAAATTCCATGCCTGGATCAATCCTTTCAGAGTGACGGGCTACAAATGCGGCTGGTCGGCTCTGTGCGATGACAATCCGGCCAAGACCTGGCTTTCGGACAGCGACCCTTCTAACGACAGATGGGTGCTGAAGCAGCAGGACCTTTACTATATGAACCCTTCCGTGCCGCAGGTGCGCGAAATGATCGTGGCGGGCGTAAGGGAAATCGTTGAAAACTATCCGGTGGACGGAATCCATTTTGACGACTATTTCTACCCGTTGCTGAACAATTCCGACGCGAACCTCTGGTTTGACAAGCCTGAATATGACCTGAGCAGCAGTGGGATGGACATCACTTCCTGGCGCAGAAACAACGTCAATTTGCTGGTAAAAGAAGTCTACAGCACAGTCAAGGCGGCCAATCCTTCCGCGGTCTTCGGCATCAGCCCGAGTGGCAATATGGCCAATCTCAGGTCCGCTTCCAAATGCTTTGCGGATGTGGACACATGGCTGACGCAGGACGGTTATGTGGACTATATCATGCCACAGCTCTACTGGGGCTTCGATGTGACGGACAACAGCGGAAACAAAGCAAGCTACGCGTACGATGTGAACCTGCAAAGCTGGATAAATCTCTGCAAGCAGGGGAATGTAAAGCTGATGGTGGGCATGAACATGGAGTATGCGGGGAATGCCACTGCTTACAGAAACAGCAACGGCGAGTGGGGCAATTCACAGAGTGTCCTGGCCAGGATGGTAAGCTACGCCAAAAGCACCGGCGCAGTCAAAGGATATGCGCTGTTCAGATATGGTATAATACACCAGTCTGCGGCTACGGAGGCCGAATTCAGCAACCTTAGGAGCGTACTCTAGTTCGAGTCCCAATCCCGAGACCTGAACGCTTGCAGAAAATCGCAAATAAAACGAAACCCGAAATCCGGTGAAAATGCCGGGCTTCGGGCTTTTTGTTCTTTGAATATGAAATTTGGATTGCGCACCAGCCTAGATTTCGAACCAGAAAGTGCTGCCCTCGCCCGGCGTGCTGTCCACGCCGTAGGTGCCGCCGTGCAGTACTACGATCTCCTTTACGATGGAAAGCCCCAGTCCTGTTCCCTTGGTACTGCGCACGTGGTTGGTGCTGGACTTGTAGTAGCGGTCCCAAATATGGTCGATTTCGTCAGGCGCGATCCCCATGCCGTGGTCGGAAACGGAGCAGCGCATCTTGCCCTGATGCTTTTCCACCACCACGATGATGGTCTTGTCTGTGCCGCAGTATTTGACTGCATTGGTGAGCAGATTGGAAAGCACCTGACGGATTTTGCTTTCGTCGCCATTCACCGAAATATCTTCCGGGCAGCTGAGAAGAATGTTGTATCCTTCCTGCTCTGCCAGAATATCAAATGATTTTACAGTCTCTTCCGCTACCTTCTTCATGGAAAAGGTGCTTTTTTCCAGAATCATGGCACCGGTCTGGAGCCGCGAGAGCGAAAGCATATCGCTTACCAGTACGTTCAGCCGGTCGGCTTCGGATATGATAACCTCCAGATGCTCATTTCGTTTGGCAGGATTGTCGCCCGAAATGTCGCGAATCATCTCTGCGTATGACTTGACCATGGTCAGAGGAGTCCGCAGGTCGTGGGAGACGTTGGCCATCAGGTCTTTTTGCTGATTGCTGGCCTTTTCCAGTTCCATGGACGTGTAGGTCAGCGTGTCTGCCAGGTCCCGAATCTCCGTGTAAGAACCGCCGTCAAAAGTGGTGCCGAACTTGCCCTCGGCCAGCTTCATGGCAGACTTGGAAATCCTGCGAAGCGGTCCGGAAACCCTGACTGACAGGTAGATGCCAAAAAGCAGCGCAAACAGCAGGGATATGATGGAAACATATATCAGCTGGTGGCGCAATATGTTCAGCGTGGATTCGACCGGATAGAGCGGCGAGAAAATATACAATCTGGCCGCATCCGTCCCCTGGCCTCCCAGTGTGGTCACATAGGCCAGCGTGTTGTAGTCCGTACCCGGAGTGGACAGCATGACCGAAAGACTGTCGCGTCCCGATTTCAGATATTCTTCTTTTAATGTTTGCAGCTCGCGAAAATACATGTATGTCGGCGGCCTGTCACTGCCTGAAGAAGGTGAGTAGACCAGGGCTCCGTCCAGCATCTCCACCTGAATATACAGGTCGTTGCTGGCTGAGATGTTTGAAAGCATATCATAAAAATTTTCGCTGCCGTAGCTCATCGAAATGGTCTGGGCGATTTTGTTGGTCTCATTGATCTTCATAGCCTCGTAGTAGTGGTGCAGGAAAAACACCTGTAGGAACCACAGCAGGGCCAGGATGATGATGGCAAAGAGCGCAAAGTATGCCCATAGCTTGAATCTCAGGCTTTTTGCGTCAAAACGCTTCTCTTTTGCGGTTTTTTTCATACTTCGAATTTGTACCCTACCCCTCTTAAAGTAACGATGTAGTCGCGATAGCTGCCCAGATTGTTGCGCAGATTCTTGATATGCGTGTCCACGGTGCGGTCGTCGCCGAAGAAATCATAGCCCCATACGTCAGAGAGCAGTTTGTCTCTGGAAAGCGCAATGTTGCGGTTTTCCACCATATAGAAGAGCAGGTCGTATTCTTTTGGCGTAAGTTCCACTTTGGCGCCGTCCACCGAAACCGATCGGGCAGGGATATTTATCTCCAGACCTTCAAATTTCAAGACATCGGAAGGGCCCTGCGGCTTACTGTTTTTGCGCGCCAGTACGGCATTTACGCGGGCCATCAGTTCTTTCGGGCTGAAAGGTTTCACCACATAATCATCGATGCCCAGCTCAAACCCGAAAAGCTTGTCATATTCCTCTCCTCGCGCGGAGAGCATGATGATAGGAATGTCTTTGACCTTGCGGATTTCCTTGCATGCGGAATATCCGTCCAGCTTTGGCATCATTATATCCATGATTATCAGATCGTAATCGTTTTCTTTGACCTTGGCCACGGCTGCCATGCCGTCTTCGGCCTCTTCCACACTGTATCCGTTGAATTCCGAGTATTCACGGATAACTTCTCTGATTTTGGCTTCATCATCAACAACAAGTAATTTGTACATTCTTTTCCTCCTAAATTTCACGGGGAAGTAAAATATTAACTTATGGACTAATTTTAGCACGGAAATAAGTGAAAATATAGCAGACTTTGTGAAGAAATGATGAAAAACCCGTGTAAAACATCTTGAAAAGTTGACAATACGTAGGATTTGGGAATATACTGTATTTTGTATAGGTACGCGGTTTTGGCGGCTATACCGCTCCCGGGGACGGAGTGGCAAAATTCCGGCCCGGCGGGAAATATCAAAAGAAAGGAGGAAACAGATATGATTCGCAAATTTTTAAGAGGTCTGGTTACCGCAATCGGCGGAGCTGTGGGCTTTGGCGCATTTTATTCCATCAATCATCTGGCGCATTTTCTCGCACCGGCAGGAACGGATTTTGGCGTATCCGAATCCGAGAAAGTTATAACCGCAATTATTTTCGTATTAGTATTCGCGCTCTTTGCCTACAGAATGACACCCGCGCTCGGATTGAAGAGCCGCGAAGTGGCAGACAATATCGAAACCGAGCTGCAGCATATTTCCGGCGCCAACCTGGTGTCCGGTGTGCTTGGCCTGGTGGTCGGTCTTTTGGTGGCATCGCTCATCAGCGGAATCTTCTCCTCGGTCGAAAGCGCATGGCTGAATATCGTTCTCAATATTTTGATATATGCCGTTTGCGTTTTTTTGGGAGTCATTGTCTCCACAAGGACTTTGCCGGATGTGCTTTCGGGAATTACATTACAGCGCAAGCAGCCCGGCGGCAAAAAGCACAAAAATTCCGATGCAATGCCCAAGATTCTGGATACTTCCGTCATTATCGACGGGCGCATTATCGACATCATGAAGACCGGATTCATCGAAGGCAATGTGGTGATTCCGGAGTTCGTGCTGGTGGAATTGCGACATATTGCCGATTCCCACGACGGGCTGAAGAGGCAGCGCGGCCGCAGAGGCCTGGACATTCTCAACCGCATCCAGTCTGAGTACGGTATCGAGATTTACAACACTGCATCGGAAAAGAGCCTGGAAGAAATTCCGGAAGTGGACGTAAAGCTGCTCAAACTGGCCCAGATTATCGGCGGCAAGGTGGTGGCCAACGATTTCAATCTGAACAAGGTGGCATCCATCAACGGCGTGGAGGTTTTGAACATCAACGAGCTGGCCAATGCCCTAAAGCCTGTAGTGCTCCCGGGTGAGGAAATGTCCCTCTTCCTGGTAAAGGAAGGCAAGGAAAATAATCAGGCGGTAGCTTATCTTGACGATGGCACCATGATCGTGGTGGAAGACGGCAGACGCTATATCGGCAAGACAATAACCGCTGTGGTGACCAGTGTGCTGCAGACTGCGGCAGGCAGAATGATTTTTGCCAGGACCCGCAGCGCCAAAGAATAAAATAAAGGGGAACAGTTATGTTCAATGACAAAAAAGTGGCCGTTATCATCGCGGCAGGCGGCAGCGGCAGCAGGATGGGAAAAGATGTCCCCAAGCAGTTTCTCGCTTTGGGTGGCGAGACCATTTTGCAGAAGACTGTGGGCGTTTTTCAGAGGAACGAATTTGTGGACGCCATATGTGTGATGACCAAAGCGGAATATCTGAAAACCACACATCAGATGCTGGAGGGATATTCCAAAATAATCTTCACGGCGCCCGGCGGGCGGCAGCGGCAGGATTCGGTGGCGGAAGGCCTGAGGCTTTTGGGAGAAAAGCTTCCGGACTATGAACTGGTGCTGATCCATGATGCGGCACGGCCTTTTGTGACAGATGCGGTGATACTTTCCACGCTGCGGCAGGCGGAAAGCAAGGGCGCGGCGGTGGCGGCAGTGCCTGTAAAGGATACCATCCGCTATCTGGCTATGACTTTGGAACGAAAGGACCTTTACAGCGTGCAGACTCCGCAGGGCTTCCGGAAAGAAATCATCGAAGAAGCCTACGAGAGGGCCTATTCCGACGGATATTATGGTACGGATGACGGCGGCCTGGTGGAAAGATTGGGCATGCCTGTGGCCATTGCCGAGGGCGATTATGCCAATATCAAAATAACGACGGAAGAGGATTTGCCAATGGTTAAAAGAGTGGGAACAGGGTATGACGTCCACCGTCTGGTGGAAGGGCGACCGTGCATTCTGGGCGGTGTGGAGATTCCGTTTGAAAAGGGCCTTTTGGGCCATTCGGATGCGGATGTTTTGCTGCATGCCATTATGGATGCTCTGCTGGGAGCTGCGGCTCTTGGCGACATCGGAAGACATTTTCCGGACAGCGACCCGGCCTACGCAGGCATTTCCAGCCTGAAACTTTTGGAAAAGGTGGGCGGTCTGCTGAAAGAAGCGGGATACCGTCCGGTCAATATCGATGCCACTGTCATTTGCGAAAAGCCGAAGGTGGCACCGCATATCGAAGCCATGCGTGAGAATATCGCAAAGGCGCTGGATATGGACATTTCGGCTATAAATATAAAAGGAACAACAACGGAACAGCTGGGCTTTACCGGCAGGGGCGAGGGCATCGCCGCCCAGGCTGTTTCTATGATAGAAGGAGAGTTTTAACCATGAAGATGAGTAAAATGCATATCAGGACCTTGCGAGAGGTGCCTACGGAGGCTGAAATTGCCAGCCATATTCTGCTGCTCCGCAGCGGCATGATCAAAAAACTGGTGTCCGGAGTTTATGGATTTATGCCTCTGGGATGGCGTACCATCCGCAAGATTGAGGATATCATCCGCCAGGAAATGGACGCAAAGGGAGCGCAGGAAATCCATATGTCTGCCGTTCAGCCGGCAGAGCTTTGGGAGGAATCCGGACGCTGGTCCAAGTACGGCCCTGAGCTTTGGAGACTGAAGGACAGAAACGGCAGAGATTTCTGTCTGGGACCTACACACGAAGAAGTGTTTACGGACCTTATCAGAAATGAGATTTCGTCCTACAGACAGCTGCCGGTCAACCTGTACCAGATTCAGACAAAGTACAGAGATGAAGCGCGTCCGCGCTTTGGACTGATCCGCTCCAGAGAGTTTATCATGAAGGACGACTACTCCTTCGACAAGGACGAAGCGGGACTGGATGTGTCATATAAGAATATGTATGATGCATATACCAATATATTCAACCGCTGCGGGCTCAAATTCAGACCTGTAGAGGCTGACACGGGCGCCATCGGCGGAAGCAATTCGCATGAATTCTGCGCGCTTTGCGAGACGGGAGAGTCCGAAATCGTTTATTGCGATTCCTGTGATATGGCTGCCACCAACGAAAGAGCCGAATTCAAGGATGCACCGGCTTCAAACGAAGAGATGCTGCCTATGGAAGAAGTGGCAACGCCGGATTGCAAGACTATCGAAGAAGTGGCAGGCTTCCTGAAGGTATCTGCCGACAAGACCATCAAGGCGCTTCTTTTCAACAAATACAATGACGACGGCACCAAAAAAGAAGGCTATGTCATCGCATTTATCCGCGGCGACAGAGAGCTGAACCCGGTTAAGCTGGTAAATGCATTGAACATTCCTGAGTTTGCCATCGAGTTTGCGGACGAGAAGGAAATCGGGGCTGCAACAGGCTGCGTAGGCGGCTTTACAGGTCCTGTAGGGCTGAAAAACTGCACTGTTGTAGTGGACAGCGAACTGGTGGGCGCACGCAATATGGTGGCCGGAGCCAACAAAGAAGGCTACCACGTAAAGAACGTAAATTACGAACGTGATTACAAGGGTGACATTGTGACCGACCTTAAGATGCTCAGAGCCGGCGATCCTTGCCCTGAGTGCGGTCAGCCGGTTAAGTCGGCACGCGGCATTGAAGTGGGCCAGGTATTCAAGCTGGGCACAAAGTATTCGGAGTCCATGGGTGCTGTCTATAAGGACGAAAATCAGCAGGACAAGCTGATCGTAATGGGCTGCTACGGCATCGGCGTAACACGTACCATGGCTGCCATCGTAGAGCAGAATCATGACGATAACGGTATTATCTGGCCTGTATCCGTAGCGCCTTATCACGTTGTAATCGTGCAGGTGGGTGCAAATGACGAGGTACAGAAAAAGCTGGCCGAGGAGCTCCACGACAGATTTGAAGCAGCAGGCATCGAAGTCATTCTGGATGACAGAGACGAGCGTCCGGGCGTAAAATTCAAGGACGCAGACCTTTTGGGCATTCCTGTAAGAATCACCGTGGGCCGTGGCGCGGCCGAAGGCAAAGTGGAATACCGCCTGCGACGTGAAGGCGAAAACCACGATATGACAGCCGATGAGGCGTTTGAAAGCGCTGTAGAGCTCATAAACAGGGAGCGCAGAGGTTAGTATGTACTGGAAGCTTTTTCTGACTTTCTTTAATATAGGACTTTTCACCATCGGCGGGGGCATGGCTATGGTGCCTGTACTTCAAAAAAAGATGGTGGAAGACCTGAAATGGATGACGGAAGAAGAAGTCATAGACTGCGTGGCGGTCTGCCAAAGTCTGCCGGGAGTTGTGGCCGTCAATATGGCCACCTTTGTGGGCAGAAAAAAAGGGGGATTACGCGGAGCACTCTGCTCTACCGCCGGAATTCTGCTGCCGTCGATTATCATTATATGCATAGTGGCGGCATTTCTGCAGAGCGTGGAGAAAAATCCGTATGTGCAGGGCGCTTTTACCGGGCTGAGGGCGGCTGCGGCCGGACTTATAGCCTGGGCCACCTGGAAGATGGGAAAACAGGTTCTGGGCGGAAAAGGCTTATTCGCCTTTTCGGTCGCCATTGCATCTTTTGTGACAGTCACTGTATTCGGAGCCAACGCCATCATACCTATTTTGGCGGGAGCCTTGCTGGGTGAGATATATTTCTTCGCCCGTGCGGGAAAGGAAGGTGACGACCTGTGACGATACTTGCCAAACTTTTCCTGACCTTTGCCAAGGTAGGCACCGTAGGCTTTGGCGGCGGACTGGCCATCCTGCCCATGATATACCAAGGTGTGCGGAGATTTACCGACATCACATCCGCCCAGTTTGCCAATCTGGTGGGCATATCCCAGGCTACACCCGGACCGATAGCGGTGAATGCAGCCACATATGTGGGATTTTTGGCGGCAGGAGTGCCGGGTGCTCTGGCTTCGACAATCGGAGTATCGCTTCCGTCCTTTATCATAGTCTCACTGGTGGTAAGATTTATTGAAAAATTCAAAGACAGCCGGCTGGTAGTGGGCGCCTTTGTGGGTATCCGCCCCGCTACTATCGGGCTGATGGCTTCGGCATTGGTTTATGTCAGCGAAAGCGCATTGCTGAAATGCGACTTTAAGGATGTGGATTTCTCTACCATCGTTTCGGCCCTTTCGTCGATAAACGTGACGGCTGTGGCTATGTCGATAGCCACCATTGTGCTGGCGGGCAAATTCAAAATGGGACCCATCCCCGTGATTGCAATCATGGGTGCGGTGGGCGTCGTTATATGCAACCTGCCAATCTGAAAAAAGCCTGAAAACAGAGAGGCAAAGCCTATCACAAATAGGCGATACAAATAAAATAACAGTGAGGAATAAAATGAAATACGTAAAGATTGAAATGGAAAACGGCGACATCATGAAGGGTGAACTCTATCCTGAAAAGGCGCCAAAGACAGTTGAAAACTTCATCAAGCTGGTGGAGGATGGCTTCTACAACGGCCTGATCTTCCACAGATGCATTCCGGGATTTATGATTCAGGGCGGATGTCCGGACGGTAACGGAATGGGCGGCCCGGGCTGGGAAATCGAAGGTGAATTTGCCTCCAACGGACATCCGGAAAACGATATCAAG
>CAMPBN010000017.1 GCA_946638265.1 uncultured Bacillota bacterium | reverse complement strand
CTTTGTGTCCACGCCCACTCCCGGCACATATATCGTTTCCCGGGCACCGAATTTTTCTTTAGCCCGCGCAAAGTCTTCTTTGTTGATGGTGATCAGCACGTCAGTCTTACTGCTGAGGGCTTTTTCTATCGGATAGTAAATCAACCAATTTTTCATCGGTGCTCCATCGTAAAAATGGAACCCGTGGGCGGTGTAGATTACCTTTGTGCGTTTATCGGCGCCGCTTTCATCCTGCCATCTTACCTTGCTTGCCGCCATACGGCCTAGAGCCGAGGCAATCGGCGTATGCGTATGGATGAAGTCAAAGTGCTCCTGCTGAAGCAGTTCCAAAAGCTGCCGGTAGGCCGTCCTATGACCGCCGAGATTCAGCGCCGAACGCGAAAAATCAATCTGGTGGGCCTTGATGCCCATCTCGCGCAGATCCGCTTCAAATCGTTCCGTTCTTTCTCTCGTCCAGACGCTTTCGTCCGTGAAATTCGCCGCCACGTGGACTTCTACGCCCATCTCCTGTAGCAGCGCCATATTATTCATATTAAAAGCTCCTATGGTGGCCTGTACCGCCGCCATCATCAGCATTTTCTTTGGCATTTCCGTCTCGTTTCCGTTGCGTCGCCGCGACATTTTTTATACTCGTGCGTGCAGAACTGCAGTGCAGCACTCACGCTCTGCACGCTTGCACTCCTATTTTATCAACAGAAAGCTGGCTTGTCCACCGGGGAATGCAGAATTTTGCAGTTGCAATCAAGTGCTGCCGGATAAGGTTAATAGAATTTGTTTGCCACTTTCAAAACTATAAAATATTTCGTATTTTGAAGGTGAAATGGAGCTTCAAGACGACCCCACCGAGAGAACGCAGAACTCGAAAAGGAGAACGCCTTCTTAAAAAAGCAGCGGCATCCATACAACGGATATAAGTTGACGATATAAAGACATTATGCTAAAATAAGATTAACCAAAAGGTTAATCTTATTTTTGTATACGTGTGTGGTGGTGATAGTGCTTGAAGATTACATATGCGAATAAAAAAGTTGAGAAATATTTCACGGACTATCCGGCGATGCAGAGAAAGCTACCGTTTGAATGGGTTCGTTCTATAAAGAAGCTCATGAATCAGTTGGAAGCAGCAGATAATTTTGGGATATTTTTATCCCTAGGCTTGGGAAAGCCGGAGCAGTTATCGGGATACAAGCAACCCAGATATTCACTGCATATATCGGTCAATGTCCGTTTGATAATTGAGCTGAGTGCGACCAAGGATACGGTGATGATTTGTGAGGAACTTGAAGTGGAAGGAGTGAGTGATTATCATGGCAGCAAAGAAAATTGGTACATCCCTTGATTTTCTTATCCATCCGGGGGAAACATTAGGAGATATTTTGGTTGAAAGAAACATAACGCAGGCAGAGCTTGCGACCCGCACAGGGGTGACGGCTGCATATGTGTGCAACGTTATAGCGGGGAAGAAGGATATTTCGGTCAAGTTTGCGCTTGCGCTGGAGTACGCTTTGGGTGTGCCGAAGTCTTTTTGGATTAACCTCCAAGCGGACTACGATGCGGAGCTTTTGGAAGTCAAGGTGATGGATACTATCACGGAAGAAGAGAAGATAGCGCGAGACAGCCTGAAAGATGTGGTGAGGTATCTGCGCAGGATTGGAAAGATGCCTGCCAGGGAGTCTGTCAACGAATCCATCCTGTCATTGAGAAAAGCTTTACAGATTAGCAATATCGCCAACTTGAAAGGAATTATGCCGGAGGGAGCGTTTAGACTTTCTGCAAAGGCGAAGACCGACCCTTATGTGATGGGCGCATGGATTAGGCTCTGTCAGATTGCGGGCGAGCAGCGCAACGTTAACACCGAATTTGATGCCGGCAAGGCCGATGAGCTTGTGGGGAAGATAAAGGATATCATGTGCAATGCACGGGAAACAGTGCAAGAGGATCTGGTAAACCTTTTTGGCGAATACGGTATAGATTTTTCCGTGGTAAGGAATTTCCGTGGTGCGCCGGTGCAAGGGTACATTTCCAAGAAAAAAGGCGGTGCATACCAGATGGTTTTGACCATTCGAGGTGCATATGCGGATATTTTCTGGTTCTCGTTGTTCCATGAATTGGGGCATATCGTGAACGGAGATGTGGGCAACTCCGCCAATTTTATTGACTACAACGGAGATGTCGGCAAAGAGGCAGCTGCAGACAAATTCGCGAGGGAGTGCCTGATAGAGCCTGATGAATACAGGGAATTTGTCGCAACCGGGGATTTCAGCCTTGCGTCAATCAAGGCCTTCGCCGCAAGGCAGAATGTCAAGTCGTACATTGTAATCGGCCGCTTGCAGCATGAAAAGCGCTTGGATTACAATGCCTATGCCTCAGAAAAAGTGGTGTACAGGTGGGCTTAGAAATCCACCTCAGTGTCGTAGTAACAGCACTTCAGCAGCTTTTCCATTTCTTCCTGGCTTGGCTGGCGCGGGTTGGAGCCGGTGCAGGCGTCCAGGAGGGCATTGGCTGCGATCTCCGGCAGCTTCTTCAGGAAAACATCCTCAGGCACGAAGCCCTGCTCTGTCGGATAGCTGTTTGCACCGTAGTTCTTGATGCAGTGCGGAATGTTCAGCTGGTCGTTGAGCCCGCGGATATATTTGATCAGCAGAGCCACCTTTTCGTCGTCGCTTGCGCCGCCCAGGTGCATGTAGTCGGCGATGATGCCGTACTTTTTCTTGGCAGTGGCGTCCTTGGCGTTAAAGGCAATGACCTTTGGCAGGTACATGGCATTGGCTGCGCCGTGGATGATGTGCGCGCCGTATTCCGCAAAGGCGGCACCTGTCTTGTGAGCCATGGAATGAACGATGCCCAGGAGCCCCGACGAGAAGGCGATGCCGGCCAGGCACTGAGCAGTGTGCATATTGTCGCGCGCGGTCATGTCCTCGTTGTAGGAATTTACTAGATCGCGCTGGATCATCTCGATGGCGTGAATGGCGTCTGCGTCGGTAAACTCGCTGCAAGCCGTGGAAACATAGGCCTCCACCGCATGAGTCAGAGCGTCCATTCCCGTGTGTGCCACCAGCTTTTTCGGCATGGTCTCTGCCAGCTCGGGATCTACGATGGCTACATCCGGTGTAATCTCAAAGTCTGCAATCGGGTACTTGATGCCCTTGGCGTAGTCGGTGATGATGGAAAAGGCCGTCACCTCCGTGGCTGTGCCGGAAGTGGAGCTGACTGCGCAAAAATGTGCCTTGGTGCGAAGCTTCGGCAGGCCGAAAATCTTGCACATGTCTTCGAAAGTGGTGTTCGGATATTCGTATTTGATCCACATGGCTTTGGCAGCGTCGATAGGGGAGCCGCCGCCGATGGCAACGATCCAGTCAGGCCCGAATTCCTGCATGAATGTAGCGCCCTTCATCACGGTTTCCACAGACGGATCAGGCTCGATGCCTTCGAACACGCGGACTTCCATCCCTGCCTCTTCCAGGTAGGATTTGGCCTTGTCCAGGAATCCGAATTTTTTCATGGAGCCGCCGCCCACGCAAATGACTGCCTTTTTGCCCTCGAAAGTCTTCAGTGCCTCGAGAGCGCCCTTGCCGTGGTAAATGTCTCTTGGATTGGTAAATCTCTGCATAATATCGATCCTCCTTATTTGACAATTTTCTAACAATTCGATTATATCTTACATTACGGCAGAATCAAAAGCAAGGAAAAATTTATTGATTTAGCGGAGGAAAGCACCCGGCGGTGAAATATGAAAATGCTTGGCGATTTCTGCCAGGTTCGGCTGGCACGGGAGGCAAAAATAGGGTATAATTCAAGGTGCGGGGCTTCGGTTTCGCATCTTGTTTTAATGGAGTAGTGAGGTGACAAACATGGAAAACAAGAAAAATAGTGATTTCAGACTTGAAAAGAAGATTCCTCTGGCGACGCCGACGATGCACGAAGAGGAGATGGGTTTCATTCGTGAGGCCTTCGACAGAAACTGGATAGCGCCGCTGGGGTTCAATTGCGACGGGCTGGAGGAGGAAATCGCCCAGTACCTGGCCACAGGTGAGATCGTGCCGGCGGGCTCTTCCCCTTACCACACGCTTTCTCTGGCATCCGGAACGGCTGCGCTGCATCTGGCCGTGAAGCTGGCGGGCATCGGCAGAGGCGACATCGTGCTCTGCTCGGACATGACTTTCTCGGCCACGGTAAATCCGATCAGCTACGAAGGTGCGCTCCAGGTTTTCGTGGACTCGGAGTATGACACCTGGAACATGGACCCGGAGGCCCTCAAAATCGCCTTTGAGAAGTATCCGAAGGCAAAGGCCGTGATGCTGGCACACCTCTACGGGACGCCGGCCAAAATTGACGAAATCCGGAGGATTTGCGACGAGCACGGGGCAGTGCTGATTGAAGACGCTGCCGAGTCGCTCGCGTCCACATACAAAGGCCGCCAGACGGGCACGTTTGGCGACGTTGCAGCCATCAGTTTTAATGGCAATAAGATCATCACCACTTCCGGTGGCGGCATGCTGATCACC
This sequence comes from uncultured Bacillota bacterium, assembly GCA_946638265.1. Classification (GTDB taxonomy): domain Bacteria; phylum Bacillota; class Clostridia; order Peptostreptococcales; family Anaerovoracaceae; genus UBA3871. The sequence goes on along the minus strand of CAMPBN010000017.1, from coordinate 10,418 downwards.
AAGGAAAAGGCTGCCCGCGACAAGGCATTTTTCTGGGCCACACAGTCCAGAGAGCAGGCGCCTTGGTACCAGCACCGCGAGATTGGCTACAACTACCGCATGTCCAATGTCTGCGCAGGCATCGGACGCGGCCAGCTGCGCCATTTGGAGGAGCATCGCGCCGCCAAAGAGGCAATCTACGAAAGGTACAGAGTGGGGTTTGCGAAAGCCGGGGCTCCGCTTTCCATGAATCCTTATCTGGAAGACACGCACCCGAATTTCTGGCTTTCGTGTCTCTTGCTCGACGAAGACGCCGGGCTTTCGCCGATGGAACTCCACAGGTTCCTGGCAGAAAGGGACATCGAAACCAGACCGATTTGGAAGCCGATGCACCTGCAGCCGGTATTTGCGGAAAACGATTTCATCACGACGCCGCAGCGCACGCCGATTCGCGACGCAGCGCATCTGATCAGCGGCCCGGAGAGCGATTTCGCCCGCAGCGCAGGCGGCAACAAGCGCCCGGTGGACGAAGACATCTTTGCCCGCGGCCTCTGCCTGCCTTCGGACATCAAGATGACCGAAGAAGAGCAGGACTACGTGATCGATTGCATCTGCGAGGCGCTGCGGTAGAGCAGGTGGAGATTAGAAAAAAGTTTGTTATCTCGTGCGAGCTTTGTGGAATACAATTACGAAAAGGTATGCATTAAATGAAGGACCAGAAAAAGAAAGTGAAAAGTTATAAAATGAGATATCCCGCAATGAATATGGCGGCGACAGGCCGCAACATTAAGAAAATAATGAGTCTAAGAGGCTTGAAGGTGAAAGATGTTCAGGCTTTTTTAGGATTCGAAAATCCGCAGAGCATTTACCATTGGCTAAAGGGCAAATCCTTGCCAACTTTAGATCATTTGTATGCGCTTAGCGAACTCTTTCGAATTTCCGTGGACGAAATCATTTGCGGCGATAGGAATTTTGACCCTGAGGCAGCAAAAGCCTCAGCGGCCAGAGCCTTTCATTATTATTGCCGATTCGATAACTCGACGGATTTTAAACTACAAGTTCAATGACAACCAAATAGCGTTCCCTTAAAATTATGTCAGGCGGCAGAGCGAATCTGTACGCCTGATAGTTATTTATAGCAGAAAAAGCAGGGTGCGTGGTAAAAAATGAGCTACGATATTTCTTTAGTAGAGCGGATTTCCGGGAAGACAATAGAATTGCCGAAAGGCCATGTTATGACGGGCGGTACATATCAGGCAGAATACGATGCCGAGACAAACACCTTTTATCCTGCTGCGACAAAGGAAGCATGGTTGAACATAACTTACAATTATGGACGCTACTATTACGAAGCTGCTGAAGGTGATGAAAGATTTTATGGCGGGGATGGCGAGCAAACTTTTACAAACCTAGGCATACGCGGTATTTATGGCAAATCCGGAGCGGAATCCATTCCGATGCTACAGGACCTGGCCGCGCGCATAGAAGCAAAATATAACAAGAACGGCAAGTGGATTAAGGTAAGGCGCATAAGAAAAGTATATAGGGATAAAAACGGGGAGGAAATAGCTCCGATAGATGTTTTTACAAGGAAGATTGAGGGCACAGAAGAAATAGAGTACGAGGCCAATGAAGGACCGAATGATGACTATTGGACAGCTACGGCGGCAAATGCAATCAGGCCCCTGTATCAACTGCTGGCCTTTGCCCAATTGCGTCCGGACGGCGTATGGGATGGCGATTAATGAAGGTTATTGACAAAAATAAAGAACGTGTTAAAATGCAACTATAGAGTAGTTGCAGAGAGGCTATAATATGAGCAAATTTGAAAAGGCAAAGGAGCGATTGTTGTCGCGCCCGAAAGACTACACCTATACGGAAGCAAAAAGCTTGCTGACTCAGTTGGGATTTGTGGAATACAATAAAGGGAAAACGTCCGGCTCAAGAGTGAAATTTTACAGAGCTAGCGACCGGCGAATACTTTTATTGCACAAACCTCATCCTGGGGATGTTATGAGTGCCGGAGCTGTAAAGGATTTGGCTTCGCGCTTAGAGGAAATGAGGGAACTTTAATGGGCAACATAATGGAATACAAGGGATATCACACGAAAGTTGAGTTTGACGCAGACTCTTTGTCATTAAGAGGAGTAATCGAAGGGATAAACGATTATGTTGATTTCGAAGCCGCAAATATTTCTGATGTGGAAATTGAATTTCACAAAGCGGTGGACGATTATCTTGAGTTTTGCGCGGAAGTAGGGAAGGAACCGGAGAGGGAATACAAAGGCACCTTTAATATCAGAATTTCTCCGGAGCTCCACAAAAAAATAGCCCTGAAGGCATTTAAGGAAGGATATTCTCTAAATGCGGAGGTAGAGAAAGCAATTGAAAGGTTTGTAGAATGAGATATCTCCTAAAGGATGCGTCGTGGTGAAAAAATTCTTCCTCAAAATCGAAATTTCTGCTTGCTTTTTAGTGACAGGGAAATTATTATTGAGCTAGAGTCAGAATATTGAAAAATCAAGCTGGCGCGTGGCATTGCGCAAGCGAAAATTCAGCTCGCAAAAAATGACCGAGCGGCAAAATGCAGGCCGGGCCGGCGCGAAAATGAGATTTCTGAAAGAGTTTTTTGAAAGCAAAGAGGAGGAAGAAAACGATGTTTGAACAATACAAGATCGCATACGAGGGCGATGCGCTGGAGCCGATTATCGACGCCGAAACCATTGCGCTGCACTACGGCAAGCACCACGCCACATATACCAAGAATTTTAACGACGCAGCCGAAAAGGCAGGCGTGGCCGACATGGATGTGGAAAAGCTTTTGGCTTCTCTGGACACCGTGAAGGATGAGGCGCTGCGCAAGGCGCTTCGCAACAATGGCGGCGGATATTACAACCACAATCTGTATTTTTCCACACTTTCGCCAAATCCGAAGAAAGCGCCGGAAGGTGAGCTGGCAGCCAAGATCAACGCCAAGTTTGGCAGCCTGGATGCGTTGAAAGAGGAGCTTTCAAAGCTGGCTATCGGGCAGTTTGGCTCCGGCTGGTCATGGCTTTCGGTCAATCCTGCAGGCGAGTTGATGGTTTCTGCCAGCCCTAACCAGGACAATCCGATCATCGAAGGCACCGGCTATGTGCCGATTTTGGCCATCGACGTTTGGGAGCATGCGTACTATCTGAAGTACAAAAATCTCCGCCCGGACTATGTGAAGGCGCTCTTTGACATCATCTGCTGGGAAGCAGTGGAGAAGAACTACGCGCGCATAGTGAAATAGCAGGCCTGATATTGCGGTCATGGCAATTAAATATCCGGCGTCTGATATTGCGGTCACGGCAATTAAATATCTGGCGGCTGCGACAACTAAATAGCGCCGACAATAATTAAATAATGAATAATAAAAAATAATCTAAATCCGGATTTTCTGCGGTTTAGATTATTTTTTCTTTTATTTGATTTGCGTATGCGATTTGCCTATTCAATCCAAGTTTACGGTGCAGTTTGCAGTTTGGCAGACTTATTTGTGTTTGCGACTGCGAAATCTGCCAAGGAAGAGAGTAACGCATCCAAAATGGCAAAAAAACAGTGGATTGGCAGACGCTACCGCACTTCAGCCTTTGGAGTCTGCCATTTTTGACAGAAATCCGGTCAAAACCCATTTTTTCTTCAGAAATGGCAGATTTATATGCTTTGCAGGGAACACAGTCTGCCAAAATGAAGAAAATGAAATTTGCCAAATCTTGCAAGGCAGGCTATAATTAAGGCGCAACCATGCGGTTTCGGGCATTTTGGCGGCAAAGAGCCGCATAGTATGGCAGAGTGCCCTATTATCATGAAACTACAGAGCATGGCACGTAAAGACCGGAGGACAGAAAGGTGAAAACATTGATTATCATAGGCGGTAGTGGGCACGGCAAGGTGTGCGCGGATATCGCGGAACTGATGGGATACAAGGAAATTTTATTTTTGGATAATGACGAGTCGCTGCGGGAATGCGGCGGCCACCGGGTGGTGGGCCACGGAGACGATATCAGCAGCTTTGGGCCGGATGCCGAGTATTTCGTGGCTATCGGAAATGCTGAGACCCGCGCAAAGGTAACCGCGCGGATTTTGGAGCAGGGCGGCCGACTGGCTACTTTGGTGCATACAAGCGCTGTGGTGGCCGGGAGCACGCGGCTTGGTGAAGGCAGCACGGTAATGGCCGGGGCTGTCATCAATCCGGACGCTGTTTTGGGTCGCGGGTGCATCGTCAATACTGCGGCCTCTGTCGATCACGACTGCAATATAGGGGACTTTGTTCACGTGGCCGTAGGGGCACACCTCTGCGGCACTGTATCCGTAGGAGAGGGCACCTGGATAGGGGCCGGCGCCACAGTCAGCAACAATGTGTCCATATGCGAGGGCGTCATGCTGGGCGCCGGGGCGGTCGTAGTGCGTGACATCACAGAGCCCGGGACTTACGTGGGTGTGCCCGCGCGGAGAATTTGACAAGTTCGGGAAAATTCATATTCGGAGGAGGATTTTTAAATGCCTCAAATTTTTAAAATCGGAGAAATCAGATTCTATTGTTAGTAATAATCCCGCGCGGGCTTGTCTGCGACGGGATTTTTATTTATAATCAAAAATGACTTTGGGAATCGAGGTACAAGAGTGGAGAGAAAACATAAAAAAGGAATATACGAGGTGTGCGTGAAGCGGCCACTGGACTTTCTGCTGAGCCTTTGCGGGCTTATCGCTCTGTCGCCGGTGCTGCTGATCACGGCGGCCCTGGTGCGGGCGAAGCTGGGCAGCCCCGTGATATTTGCGCAGGAAAGGCCGGGGCGCATCGACCCGGGCACGGGGCTGGAGAAGATTTTCCGGCTCTACAAATTCCGCACCATGACGGACGCTCGGGACGAGGCGGGAAATCTGCTGCCGGACGAAGTACGGCTCACAGCTTTCGGCCGCAAACTCAGGGCCACCAGTCTGGACGAGCTGCCGGAGCTTTTTAATATACTCAAAGGTGACATGGCACTCATCGGGCCGAGGCCGCTTCTTGTGAAGTATCTCGACCGCTATAGCGAAGAGCAGCGCCACCGCCACGATGTAAGGCCGGGGCTTACGGGTTACGCCCAGGTCCACGGTCGCAACAGCATTTCGTGGGAAGAAAAGTTCGATATGGACGTGTGGTACACGAGGAATATCACCTTCGCCACCGATGCGAAGATTTTCGCAGATACGATCCGCACGGTGCTGAAGCACGAGGGAATCAGCTCCGAAACTTCAGCTACCATGGAGGAATTTCGGGGCTCAAATACAGAAAAAGCCCAAAATTAAAGTTGTATTGTTTATTGCAAATAGGCGATATAAATAAAAATTAGGTTTTATGAAAAGAACCCATTACATATTTTTATATTAAAAATTTTGAAGTGATAAGAGAAAATCAAAATAAAAGGAGATTCAATGGAACCGGCAGAACAGTACAAAAATCCGGAGCCGAAGCTGAAGGGCTCCATAGCTGATGTGCATTGCACAGGCTGCGGTGCACCCGCCAGGTTTGACATCAAAAAGCAAAAATACACCTGCTCCTATTGCGGGGAACATGTGGAGATCAGCGAGGCGCTAAACGAGAAAATCGGCTTTCGCAAGCTGCAGCAGACAAAGATCCGCGACAGCGCGAAAAATTACCGGCTGATGCACGCAACCTGCTCTGGCTGCGGCGCGGACCTCATCTTCGAAGAGGGCGAAGCCATGGCGAATTGTGCATTTTGCGGCCGCACTCTGGCGCGCCGCGAATACCTTTCCGACCGCGAGCTGCCGGAAGCCATCATTCCTTTCCGCATCACATTGAAAGAGGCAAAGGAAGAGCTGCTTGGCTGGTGTGACGCCAACCGCCGCCGTCCGGAGAGTCGCCACATCAGAGAAAAAGTCGATGACCTCGCCGGGTTTTACCTGCCGTACGAGCTGGTGCGCGGCCCGGTCACAAGCCACATGAGCCGCAAAGACTCCTTCGCCATCTACGAAGGGCATGGATTCATCGACAATGTTTTCGTTAACTGCTCCAGGCAGCTGGACAACCTGGTCCTCGACGGCGCCGAGCCATACGAGCTCGAAGAATTGGTTCCTTTTGATTTTTCATATGCCGCCGGTCAGAAGATCAAGACATTGGATATAGACGACCGGATGCTGGAAATGCGAGTGGGCAGCGAAGTCTCGAATGATTACCTGCCTGCCGTGCAAAAAGTCCTGGGGACCAAGGCTGTGGACATCGTCACTACTGCGGGTGATGCTCTGCGCATGCCTGTGCTCCTGCCGGTGTATTACATCAGCAGCGGGGACACGGTCGTGGCGGTAAACGGCCAGACCGGCAAAGTCAGCGTCCTTGAGGAAAAGGTGCGCCATTTTTATTTCACGCCTTGGTGGCTGAAAGCCATCATAGCCACGATTGTTTCCTGTGGCGTTTTGTTTGGGGCGCTCACCCTTGGCGGTTTGGATTTCGGAACGAGATTGACGGCCGTGGGATGCCTGGGATTGATACTTTTGATCGTGTTAATGGCCGCTTACAGTGATTCCACCCATACAAAATTCCGTGTGGAGCGCCGCCGGGAGATTTTGACTTCGGACGGCAGAATCCTGCGCAGAGCCAAGGGAGGCAAGCTGGAGCGCGACGCCAAAGCAAAGGCCAAGACCGTGGTTTATCCGCAATTTTATCAGACCATCGACGGCAGGGACGAGCGGGTGGAACTGGTTTTCGCTTCGCCGGCAAGGCTGATAAAAACTGCATTGCTGCTGTTTGGCGGCGTATTCCTGCCTGTGATTTTGGCGTTTATCATCAACGGATTTAATTTCGCAAAGCTGAACTTCGGAGGCTCCGCTGCGTGGTTTTGCCTGGCAGTGCCGTTGGCGCCGGTGTTCATCGTGCTGATGCTGATCCATCTGTACGACGACCCGTGGATTTACATCCTGGACGACCGCGGCCACAAAAAGCGCTATCGCCAAAAAGACAGCGAAATCAAAGTGTCCGAGATTTTCGGTATGATAAAGGAGGGGCTTTTCCATCCGCCTCTTTGTTTTCTCGTTTGGTTCTGCATCTTGTGCTTTTGCGCCATGGTGTGGGCGACAGCCTTCGGATGGGATGCTTTCGAATAGGAAGATTTATGGGACATAGAAATGAAACTTTTACATCTTTCGGACCTGCATCTGGGCAGGCGCATGGATAATATTCCATTAATTGAAGACCAAAAATATATTCTGGACAGAATCCTGGCAATCGTCAAAGATGAACAGCCGGATTGTATCATTATCGCAGGCGATGTCTACGACAGACCTGTGCCGCCTGTGGATGCCGTGGAGCTTTTTGATGATTTTCTGGTGCGGCTGGCCGATTTGAAGCAGCAGGCGTTCATCATCGCAGGCAACCACGACTCGGCCGAGAGGCTTTCGTTCGGCGGGCGTCTGATAGACGGCAGCGGCATTCATTTTGCGCCGGTTTATGACGGAGTGTGCAAGCCGCATGTTTTGCAGGACGAATTCGGACCGGTGGAGATTTATCTTTTGCCGTTCCTCAAGCCTGCGCACGTGAGAAGATTTTTTGAAGATGAAGAAATCGCCACTTACACGGATGCTATGCGGGTAGCGGTAGAAAATATGCTGAGAGATTCGGCAAAGGAAGATTCCGGAGCACGTGGCGGAGAGGCTGCGGGCGATAAGAAAGTGCGCCGCATTCTGGTGACGCACCAGTTTGTGACGGGAGCTGCGCTTTCGGATTCTGAGGAGATTACTGTAGGCGGCACGGACAACGTGGACGCCTCGGTTTTTGATGCCTTCGACTATGTGGCGCTTGGGCACATCCACAGGCCGCAGGATATCGGTGGCGGTGGGCGGATCCGTTACTGCGGAACACCGTTGAAATATTCGTTCTCGGAAGCTTCACATGAAAAGTCCGTGACTGTGGCGGAACTGGGGGCGCCGGCAGCTTCTGCGGGAAAGACCGGGGATGGCAACGGAAAATGTGAGCTTTCGGTGCGCACCGTGGGACTGGTACCGCTTCGGGAAATGCGCGAGCTGAAGGGCAGCTACGAGGAAGTGACTGCGAAGAAATTTTATGACGGGACTAGCTATCGCGAGGATTTCGTGCACATCACGCTGACGGACGAAGAAGATGTGCCGGATGCATTTGCCAAGCTGCAGGTGATTTATCGCAATCTGATGAAACTTTCGTATGACAACAGGCGCACGCGCCATAAGGCAGAAAGTTTCGACTCCGGTGCTTTGCCGCAGAGGACGCCGGAAGAGCATTTCGGCGACTTTTTCCTGCGCCAGAACGGCATGGAACTTTCGCAGGAACAGGCGGATTTTGTAAAAGATTTGATAGAAAAAGTGTGGGGTGATGCGGAATGAGACCACTTGCTTTGAAAATGTCGGCCTTCGGGCCTTATGCGGGCAGCGTCGAGCTGGATTTTGAAAAGCTCGGAAGAGAGGGGCTCTACCTGATCACGGGCGACACGGGCGCGGGAAAAACCACGATTTTTGATGCCATCACTTTTGCGCTTTTCGGCGAGGCCAGCGGCGCGGTGAGGAAGCCGTCAATGCTGCGTTCAAAATATGCGGCGGCGGAGGCAGTGACGGAGGTTTGGCTGCGTTTTGAATACGGCGGCAGCGTTTACGAGATCAGCCGCAGCCCGGAATATGAGCGCGCCAAGCTGCGGGGTGAGGGGATGGCGCTCCAGAAGCCAAAGGCTATGCTGAAGCTGCCGGACGGGCGAATCGTGGACCGCACTGCCGGAGCCGTAAATGAGGAAATAGAACGGATTCTCGGAATCGATGCTGCGCAGTTTTCGCAGATTGCGATGCTGGCGCAGGGCGATTTTCAGAAGATATTAAATGCAGGGACGGAAGACAGAACGCGGATTTTCCGCAGCGTTTTCCGGACGGAAAATTATGAAAAGCTGCAGCAGGAGCTGGCTGAGAAAAGCCGCGAACTGGGCAGCGAGTGCGAAAGCGCCCGGGAGGGCCTGAGAGGTATCACAGGATACATGATGGCAGAGCCAGGGAGTGAGCTTGAATCTTTCGTGGAAAAGGCCCGGGCTGGGGAAATGCCGGCTGCCGAAGTGGAGGAGCTTTTCGAAAAGCTGATCGGGCTGGACGCTGAGCGCGAGCGGAAACTTACGGCGGAAAAGGCGGAACTTTCGCAGGAGCAGGAAAAATTGGCGGGCGAAATTGCAAAAGCCCAGGAACAGAAAAAAATAGAGGTTTCCTTGGCTGAAAACAGGGAAAAGCTGGCCGCAGCGGAAAAAGAGCTTTCGGAGGCTACAGAGGCGAAGACTGCAGCGGAGGCGAGGATTGAAGAAGCGGGGAAGCTGGCAGCAGAGGCTGCGCGGCTTTCGGGGCTCCTTGGAAAATACGACGAGCTTTCCGCCGGGGAAGGGGATCTCGCAAAGACTGCGACGGATATTGCAGCCTGCAGTGCTTCTTTGGAAAAGGCGGACGGCGAAAAGGATGCGCTCTCTGCGGAGTGCGGAGCGCTGCAAAAGGAAATGGAAGCTTTGCAAAAATGCGACTCGGAGGCAGTCCGGCTGATGGCGGAAAAGACTTCGGTGCAGCTGGAGCAGGACGAGCTTTCAGAGATAAAGACTTCTGCGGGGAAAGTGGCAGAACTGGAAAAGAAGCTGGCTGCTGCTCAGTCGGAGTACAGGGAAAAGGCCGGCGAGGCGGAAGCGAAAAGGGCAGCCTTTTCGCATCTGCAGCGTGCTTTTTTGGATGCGCAGGCCGGGATCCTGGCATCCGGCCTGGCTGACGGCGAGCCGTGCCCGGTGTGCGGAGCATTGGAACACCCGCACCCTGCCGTAAAGGCGGATTCCGCGCCGACGGAAGACGATGTGAAACAGGGAGAGGAGGCGCTTTCAAAGGCCGCCGATGCAGAGAAAAAGGCCAGCGAAAAGGCGGGACTTCTGCGCGGCAGACTGGAAACTGAGCGAGGCGCGCTGCTGGAAGCAGCTGGGAAAGCCCTGGATGTTCAGTCCATAGAAGAGATTACGGGTCGACTGGCTTTGCGCGAAAAGGAGCTTGCAGAGGCCTTTGCGGCACTCGATGCGGCTTTTGAAAAAGAGCGCAAAGGCTCAGAAAGATATGTGGAAATAGGGAAGCTGCTCCCTGAAAAGCAGCAGACTTTGGAGCAGTTGCTGGCGCGTAGCCAGGAGCTGAAGGAGCGCCTCAGCGGGCTGCAGGCCAAGAAGGAACAACTGGAAAAGCAGGTGGCTGCGCTGCGCTCTGCGCTGCCGCTTCCTACGCGTGATGCTGCGGCCGCTGAGATCCGCCGCCTGGAGCAGGGGCGCAAAGCTATCGAGGACGCTAGGAAGGCGGCGGATGAGCGCATGCAGGCATGCGCCGGCCTTTCGGCCTCCCTGCGGGGCCAGGTGGCAGAGGCCGAAAAGGCCCTCACCGGCCGCGTCGCAGCAGACACC
>CAMPBN010000016.1 GCA_946638265.1 uncultured Bacillota bacterium | reverse complement strand
CCGCCACCACAACATCAGCCATTCAGGTACCGGCCCTTTCCCAAGGCGCCCTGAAAGAAGCGGCTGCAGCAGGCGTATATTATATCCAGCCTCTCACCGGCGGTGCTTCCCGCTTTGTGAACAACGCAGGTGGATACACAGTCGTAATACCGGCAGGCATGCAGGTTACCGATATGAGCCATTCATCATTGGTTTCCGTTTTCGAGGATGAGCACCGCCACCTGGAAGTCTACACCGGCTATCCTGTGGCAGGCTACACGGGCTACGGCTACAAATTCCTTGAAAACACTCAGGACCACACCAATATATACCAGAGCACGACCACTATCGCAGGCCACACAGCCTATGTGAAGCAGTGGGAGCGTCGCAAGCTTTCGAAGATCAAAAACGACCACAACTATTACGCCAGCGTGACCATCATGGCAGGCGCCAAGGTCTACGATTTCTTCTTCACTTCCGACAGACCTTTCTGGGAAATCGGCGGATATCTGGATATCGCAAAGAGTTTCACCTCTTTTGCACCGACCTCGGCAGGCTATGATGCCAAAAGCAGGCTCGTCGCTTCGCTGAAGTGGAACGAAGAAACAAACAAATTCTTCGAGCAATATTTCGGAAAAGACAGCAGCCTCACATGGGGCATGTACAACAGATTTTATTCCTGGAAAAAGGACGACCTGAAGGCCAAGGAAGAACAGATCGGCTACAAATTCCCAATCCTTCTCCACTACACGGCACTCAGACCTGACCTGGCCAGCTATGTCAGCGGCGTCACCTATCTTCTGGACACAGCCTACGAAGACGGCCGCACCATCGAGCTGACATTGCAGACTCCGCTTGGTGCAGGCGGCCCTAACAGAATATACCGTATATTGGAAGGCGAATTTGACGGATTCCTCCACGATTATGCCAAAGCTATCGCAAAATTCGGGCATCCGGTGCTCTTCCGCCTCTTCAATGAAATGAACGGCGACTGGTGCGACTACTCGGCTTATTACACATCACGCGACCCCGAGATGTTCAAAGCCGCCTACAGATACATCTACAGCATATTTGAAGAAGAAGGAGCCAACGCCAACACCATCTGGATCTGGAATCCGAACGCAGGCTCATTCCCGAACTTCATGTGGAACGACCAGCGCTGCTACTATCCGGGCGACGAATATGTGGACGTTGTAGGCCTGACCGCCTACAACACGGGCACATACTACAAAGGCGAGACCTGGAAGTCCTTCAACGCTTGCTATTACGACGTTTACACCCAGATGGCCAAGTATTATACACAGCCGATGATGATCACGGAATTTTCCTGCGCATCCTGTGGCGGTGACAAAGTGTCCTGGGTCAAGAATATGTTCTACTACATCAAGGCCTATGACAAGATCAAAGTGGCCGTCTGGTGGGACGGATGCGACTGGGATGCAGCCGGCAATATAGCCAGATCCTATTTCATCGACGATCCGAAAGAGCTTCTGGACGTCTTCAGCCACTACCTGGCGCCGGACGAAAACGAGGCTGCCACAGACTCCGCCATCAAGGCCGGGCCTGTGACGCTGCGGGAATCCAAGTAAACACAGCGCGCCGAGCAAACGAACGCAATAAAAAGGTATGCACTGCTATCAGTGCATACCTTTTATATTACGCAAAAAGCAAATCGGGGTGCTGTTGAGGCATCCGAGACCACGGCTCTCGCCTGTCGCGGGCTTAACGTAGCGGTACTAAGCTCTTGCTTCGCTATCGCTCGCAAATCGCTAAGTGCCGACTACCCGCAACGGTCTCTGCTACCTCAACAACACCCCTCTCTATTTTTGCATCGTATAATACGCGTTACTCGTCACCGTGATCCCCGTTCTCGCCCTTCTTCTCCTTCGCGCGAGCCGCCAGCTGTGCTTCCAGTCTTGCCTCGAAGTGCTCCTCGATTCTGCTGGTTCTTGCTCTTTCAACCCTTTCAGGGAAAGTGGTCCAATGCATTGTCGTCTTGGCGAATATCGGTTCGCATACGCAAAGCACAGGCGGCAATACCACGATGCAGATAAATGCGGATATCATCGCACCTCTTGCCAGCATGATACAGATATCTCCGATGAGCTCGATCGAGGAAACAAATGATACGCCCAGTGTTGCGCAGAACATTACCAGCGCACTGGTGATAATCGACGCATCCGAAGCCGTGGAAGCGATATCGATGGCTTCAAATCTGTCTCTTCCTTCTCTCAATTCCTCCTGGAATCTCGAAGTCATAAGTATCGCATAGTCAACCGTTGCACCCAGCTGTACGCAGGAAATGATGGTCGGCGCCACGAATGCCACTTCCGTACCCGTAAAATACGGCACGCCCTGATTTATGATGATGGCCAACTCGATGATGGCTACCAGCACCGCAGGGATGGAAATGGATTTGAATATCACGGCGATGATCAAGAAAATAGCCGCGATGGAAATATAATTGGTAACCTTGAAATCCACGGCTGTTGTCTTGATCAGGTCAGCGGTCAGTGCCGCTTCGCCCGTGAGCAGCGCATCTTTGTCATATGATTTCAAAATCGCCGAAATGGTGTCGATCTGTTCACCCACCTCTGTGCTGGCGGTGGCATATTCGGAATTGATCATTATTATCTGCCTGCCGCCCTGCTTGAGCATGGTCTTTACCTCTTCAGGAATGAAGAAATCCGGGATTCCGCTGCCCAGCATGCTGTGGTAGGAAATCACGTCCGTTACGCCCGGCACTTCCTTGATGGCTTTTTCCATCTCGTTCATGTCCGTGGCTTTCAGCTCGTCGCTGACCAGTGCGTAGTGGGAAGTTGCCATATTAAATTCATCCGCCAGTCTGGTATTGGCCACGATGGCAGGTGTGGTCTTTGGCAGCGCCTCGTCCAGTTTGTAGTAAACTGTAGCGTTGTGCTGCGCATAGAGTGCCGGTGCCAGCATCAGCAGCATGATGATAACCACTGCGCGTCTGTGTTTGATGAAAAATTCGTTGGCTTTTTTCAAATCCGGCATGAAATAGCGGTGTCTGTACTTTGACAGCTGTTCGTCCGCCAGCAGCACAATGGAAGGCATTACGAAAATAACGGTAATAACGCCCAGCACCACGCCCTTGGCCATAACGATACCGATGTCTTTTCCCAGCGTCAGGTTCATGAAGCACAGTGCCAGGAAGCCCGCCACAGTGGTCAGGCTGCTGCCGAAAAGCGAGCGGAATGCCGCCACAACAGCCATCTTCATGGCATCACGCTTGTCCTCATGGAAATCTTTTTCCTCTTCATATCTCCTGTAAAGGAAAATGGAATAGTCCATGGTTACGCCCAGCTGCAGAACAGCCGCGATGGCTTTGGTAATATATGAAATTTCGCCCAGGAAGATGTTACTTCCGAAGTTGTACAAAATGGCAATGCCGATGTTTGCGATCAGCACAAACGGCAGCGCCGTTTCCGCCAGAGTCAGGCCCATGGCAACCAGCGACAGTAATACTGCCAGTCCCACGAAGAGCGGAAGTTCCTTGTCCATCAGGTCACGCGTATCTTTGACGATTACGGAGAATCCGGACAGATAGCAATTGTCATTTCCCAATGCTCTGATCTCGTCGATAGCCTCCATGGTTTCAGCCGAAGCCGCGCCCTTCTCGTATTGCACAATCATCATGGTGCCTTCGCCCGAGAAGAACATATCGCGGAACTGCTGCGGTATCATATCCGTTGGAATCTGAAGACCCAGTATATTGCTGATCCAGACCGCGTTGGAAACGCCGTCGATATTACGTATGTCACGAATGAGCTGATTGCTGTAGCCTGCAGGCATGTTGTCAACAATCAGCATACTGGTGGCTGCCATGTGGAAAGGCTCTTCCAATATGTCGATACCCTTGGAAGAATCCAGATCCTTTGGCAGATATGAAAGTATATCGTAGTTAATTCCCGTGCCGATGTAACCGAGCAATGCCGGGATCAGCATAACAGCCGCGATGATAGCCACAAGCTTCGGCTTTCTGGTGAGGCGTTTTGCAATTCTTTCAATCATGCCAAGCCCCCCTTTAGCTGAAGATTCCTGCTACGAAATTGAACAGATCCTTGAACATCTGTGCAACGCGTCCGAAGAATGTGGTCTTCTCCTTGGTTTTGTCAATGTCGTCGGATGCTATTTCCGGGATTTTTATTTCTGCTGAACGGATCATCACCTGCACGCTGGTAGGTGTGGCGTTGCGGGCGTCGGTCAAAGACTCGGCATCCGCAGTCGGATCCATCATCAAAAGGCGGTTGATATCGCCTGTATAGTCATCCCACATATCCTCTACGATGTCGCTGATGTTGTTCTTGGCGCGCTTGACATTGGTAGTCTTGCTGACGCTGCGGGCAGTGTCGCGGAGTGCGGCTGCCAGGCCCTCAAGAGTTTTCTTGGTACCATCGTCCAGCTTGGCGCCTGCTTCGTGCATCACATCGCGGAAAGTGGAAAGGAAATCGTGCGTATCGCCTGCCGCATCCTCAAGGATTTTCAGAGTGTTGTTCAACTCTCCCAAAGTTGCGTTCAGATCAGGCGTATAATTTTTGAATACATCGGACAGATCGCCCACTCTCTCGATGACATCGCTTGAATCGTCCGTGATGTCCTGGATGGAGTCTGTGATGTCAGCCAGCTGCTTCAACACTGTGGAAGTCTCTTTCAGGAGGTTTGCAGTGTCGCCTGCTACGCCTGAGCTGCCCAGAGCATCCAGTGCGGAAGAAAGGTTGGTGGTGTTGCAATAAAGGATGAAAAGCACTGCGCTTCTCTTGGCTTCAGCCGGAGTCACAGGTGAACCTGCGGTGGCTGCTGCCTGATAAACCATGGCAGAGAGGAATTCCACCTCATTGCATACGCTGTCAGCACCGTCGAGATCCTTGAAGTTTGCATAGAGGGTTTTAAGCCCTGCCACACTGGCGCTGCCTGCTTCGTATGCTGCCTGCTGCGCTGCGCTCATGTTCTGCGCTGCATATACGGCTGCTCTTGCTTGGTCTTGTGAATAGCCGTGTGCAGCCATCAGGCCCGCCACTGCCGTATCGAGCGCAGTGACTGTCTCATATGTCTCCACTGCTTCGCTATATGTCTTGCCGCTCGTATAGATGGCAGCTTTGATAAATTCGGATTCCGCAAGACCGCTTACCGCGTCATCCTCTTTTTCGAACATTGTGTAGCCTTTTCTGGCCTTGTTAAGTGCGGACTTCTGCTCCTTGGTCATGCTGTTCATGGCTGTTTCCAGAGCCGGAAGGTCCATATCGCCCGCACCGCCCGGATTCATTGTGATCGGGCTGCCGCCAATCTTCAGCTGCAGGTCTGCAAGGAGCGGTACCAGGTTGTCCTGGTCTTCCTTGACCTTATCCAGGGCTGTGCCCACATTGGAAAGCGATGTGCCGGCCTTGCCCGCATGTGTGCCCGCATTCTTGGTGGCCTTTTTCAGGTCGTTCATATCTTTGTACATCTCATCCAAAGACTTCTGAATGCCTTTGAGGGATGAAGAAAGATTGCTGAATGCGATGGAAGCCTTGGATGTAGCCTCCTGGGCCTTTTCGATGTGTGCCGGATATTTATTGAGAGAACCTCTGAGTCTGTCCAGATCGCTGATGGTCTTGCCGGACTTATCGTAAATGCTGTCGCGGCTGCCGGAGATGATGTTTCTTCCTTCGTTGAGTTCATCCAGGCCGTCCGCTGTTTTGTACAGACTGCTGCTCATGTCGTCCACGGAGTCGAGCAGAGTGTCCAGGCTTTCGTTCAGGAGGTCGTAGTTTTCTTCGATATCGTCCTTGTGCTGGCTGATCTTGGAGATTTCCTGAAGCTGCGCCAGAGTAGCAGGCATCATCAGGTAGGTCATGCCGCCGAATTCAAAGGACTCAGCTCCCACGCTGATGGTGAAGTGCTGTTCTTCGCCCGGAAGTACCATGAAAAGTACCAGACGCAGGTTGCCGACCAGCTGCACCTGAGCGCCCTCTGCCTCCAGAGAGAGGATGTCGTCCTGGTTGAAAACAGCTGTGGCTGCCAGCACGTAATTGTTCAGCGCATATTCGGACGCATTCGGATTTGGAATGAAATCCAAGTCGATGTCCACCATGCCCGTCTTGCCTGCCAGGTCTTCTGCCTTGGTCGGCACGCCGTTCAGCTTGTAGTGGATTTCCATGGTCCATGGCAGCTGCTCAAAAGGCTTGGTCGTCTTGCCTTCGAAATAGAAATGCGCCGGCACTTTCTTGCCGAAATTGAATGTCACCTTGTCGCCGGCGATCTTCGGATCGTTGCCGTCGGTCAGGTTGACTACTTCGTCGTAATTGCCGTAATCTACTATACTGTTTTTGCCGTTTACCACATAGCTCTTGACCACGCTGCCCTCCAGCAGGTTGCCGTAATAGTCCGTGGTAGCATAGTAAGCTTCGTCGCAAGTGGATACCACGCCGTCGCCGATCTTGGCAGCAGCTGCGGTAGCCGTAATGGTCTGCGAAATACCCATCACCAGAACCAGGGCAAAAATTAAAACATTTTTTCCTGTTCTTCTAACTTTCATCTTGTAAAGTCCCCTTTCATGTCTTTCGTGCTGTCGCTTGTTGCGATGACCGGGTGCGGATTGCACCTCGCGCAGTCTCAGTCGTCGCGTTTGATATGGTTGATATAGCCGTTATATGTTGTGGAAGAAGAAAGGTCGCAGCCACGCCTCGAACCATATTGTTTAATTTCTGCGTCAACCCCTATATATAATTATCGACATTTGTCAATTTTGCTTTATCTTGTTTTTGAAGGTTTTGGTTTATTTTGTTTTTAATAAACGCAACATAGCAAGTGCAGCCTTCAAATTTTCCAAGCTTTGCACTTTGCAAATGTTTTCGCATTATTCGTTAACAGATTTTGCAAATGTTTTCGCCCTATTCGTTGACGGCTGTCGAATAAAATATTTTTGTTGACTATTGGAATCGAATTCATTATAATGGGGTCAGAAGAAGAGGTCAACAGACACGCATACCATTTTGTCTAATGATATCAATATTTTTAGAAATATTTTTTTCGGAGG
This sequence comes from uncultured Bacillota bacterium, assembly GCA_946638265.1. GTDB lineage: Bacteria > Bacillota > Clostridia > Peptostreptococcales > Anaerovoracaceae > UBA3871. Next base: position 8,127 of record CAMPBN010000016.1, on the reverse strand, counting down.
CAGAATGATGCAAAAAAATCCTGACGATCGAAGAGCCAGACGCTCGCGAAAACTGCTGAAAGAGGGACTGCTTGCATTGATGAAAAACACCCGTTTCAGCGACATTTCAGCTAAAAATATCACAGACCTTGTGGACATGAGCCGTGCGACATTTTATCTGCACTATGCCGATACCCAGGAGCTTCTCCAAAGCCTGGAAGACGACCTAATCGACGAAGCGCAGACTCTCGTGGATGAACACATTCATGAAACTGACGGCAGTTTTAGTATGCGTCCGATTTTTGAACCGCTGCTGGACTTTATCGTAAATCGCAAGGACACCTGCGAAGTGCTTTTCAATAATAACGAAGTCAGCGGATTCACTGAGCGCCTGCAAAAGCTCATCTACAAGAACGGCATTTCCCTGGTCCACGACCGATTCCATCCTGAAAGTGACGAAAAGACATACTATTTTCTCAGTTTTATCACTTTCGGCATGCTGGGGCTGCTGAAAACATGGTTTGACGAGAACATGGCCATGCCAAAAGAAGAGCTGATCACAACGGCAGACGAGCTGCTCCAGAGCAGCGCAAAATGCATATTCGGTGCCTGCTAGGTGGCCGCAAGCAAAACCGCGCATCCGGCGCCATCGATGCATGCAAAATCATACATCTGGCGCAACCGGCCGCGCAGCTTGTTCTATTTGAAAAACATTGAAAAACAAGGCTTTATTTTATGCTTATTTGTGTTATAATAAGTGAACACGCTCGATTTGGCAAAAACAGAACTTGCAGAATCGTCGTGCTGTAAATCGGCGCATGAGCCAAACGATTGAAGTATTGTGACAGCAGTGGGAAGACACAGGGGGGCTTTGGCAAAATACGCCAAATGACATTAATGCGATTGACGAGATTTAGAGTTTAGAGATTTAGAGATTAAAGGAGAAAAAATGAGCGCAAACAGCGAAGCAAGAGAAGCTTTGATGCACAGTTGCATCAAATTTCTGAAGACTAAAAGTCCTGACAAAATTTTTATCACCGACCTGGTAAAGGATTGCCACCTGAATCGTAATACATTTTATTACCACTTCACAGGCATTCCGCAGCTGCTTTCGGCAGTGATTTTCCGCCAAATAAAGACAGTGGTGGACAAGTATCCTACCCTGCCGGATCTGTCATCCTGCCTGGACAGCCTGGCAGGGCACAGTCTGGAATACAAGGATGTGATTCTGAACATTTTCCAGTCCGAGAATCGCAAAGTTTACGAAGACCTGCTGTTCCAGGTGTGTGAATACATTGCGACCAAATACGCAGGCGACTTCTTCTCTCGCCACAGCGACTACAGCGACGAAGACAAGGAGCTCCTGATTCACTTCTACACTTGCGAAGGCTTCGGCCAGTTCATGGAGTGGATCAACTCCGACATGAGCTTTGACCCGATGGAGCGCATCAAAAAGTACATGCAGATGTACAGAAGGCTCATCGTGGAATAAGCCGCTTGCCGCAGAGCGGTGCTACAGCTTCCGTTGCGACGCAGCTCCAGGCACAGCTACAGCTTCCGTTACGACGCAGCTTCAGTTACCGAAGCGGTTGCCACTACAGGCGTAGTTGCTATTGCGGTTGCGCCGGCGGCAAATATGAAATTGAAAAGAAAAGCCCGCGGTTCGCGCGGGCTTTTTCATTTGAAATTCCTGACATTTGTGGCCCCTTCGCAATCGCGCCGGGCGAAAAGCGCGTGGTACCATATAATAAGTGCCGGTCTGGCCCGCTTTTCGGCTCTTTTCGTGACCCCAGCCTCGGCCCGGCCCGCCCAGCAGCTTGCAAATTTTTACAAAAACCCTAAATATAAGAAAGTTTACAGAGGGCGGGGCCTGAAAAGCCCACCTCTCTGTAAATTTAATTTTGTGTTAATAAATGTTCAGCGCAATTACAGATTTCCGCTCTCAAAACATCCTTTTCTCTGTAAAATGGGCTCTTTTGTCATTATAGCAATCTGCATTCTTTGGAATATATTGGTGCCCTGGTCGCTTTTACAGTTTTTCTTTATTTCCGGCACCTGTTCTCTGTAATCATTACGGAGAACTGTTTCCTAAACCCTATCTTCTCTGTAATTCTACATTTCGGTATCTAATTTTAGATGCAATTACAGATTTTCGCTCGCTTCGGTGCTTATTATCTGTAACTCCATTTTTTGATATCAAAACTTCGATGCCATTACAGATTTTCGCTCGCTTTGGTGCTTATTATTTGTAATTCCATTTTTTGATATCAAAACTTCGATGCAATTACAGACTTTTGCTCGCTTCGGTGCTTATTATCTGTAACTCCATTTTTTGATATCAAAACTTCGATGCCATTACAGATTTTCGCTCGCTTCGGTGCTTATTATCTGTAATTCCGTTTTTTCATGTCAAAATGCAATTACAAACTCAGATCTTTGGCGATTTCCTCGTCGTAAAACTGCATGATGCTCCGCAATGTCGGATTCTGCACATCGAGTTTGAGATCTCCGATGCATGCAATCGGCAGGACTTTCGGCGAGGTGCCGCTGATGAAGGCGGCTTCGAAATCTGCGATGCAGGCGCCGGGGGCAATCGGGGCGCCCGATCCGCCGGCAGAATCTGCTTTCAGGGACTCAGCCTGCTGCGGTGCGCCGGCTTTCGCCACGCGCGCCCCGATTGGGGTTTCGTGAACCCTAAGGCCGTGCTCCTCGCATATTCTGATAACGCGCTGCCTGGTCACGCCCAGGAGCACGTCCTTCCCCGGCGCCGTAAACACTTCGCCGCCATGGATGAAAAATATATTAGAGCGGCTCCCCTCGGTAGCCTCGCCACTTCCGTTCACCAAAATAGCCTCAAAAATGTTCTTTTCAGCCATAAATTCATTTTCTCTCCGGCGCAAATCAGTATCGATGATCTTCGCATTCGGGTTGTTTCGCACGGCACTGAAAAGGTCAGTGCGCACACCGTCGGCGTACATTTCTTCGGTCGGGTAACTGGTCTTGATCATGAAAAGGTATATATTGGCAAATTCGCCGCCGGCAACACCGTTCATCACCAGTTTTACATTGTGGTTCTTCACACCGTTTTCAGCACAAAGCTCCTCAATCGAAGCAAAAAATTCGTCCTTGGAAAACGGCACTCTTCCGCCCACAGTCTTCGCCGAATTCAGCAGTCTCGCATAGTGCTCTGACAGGAAAAGCGGCCGCCCTTCCATTACGCGGATGACTTCGTACACCGACGGAGTCAGCGCTTTGTACTTTTCGTCAAATTCAGCTGTCCTCAGGCTTTCGCCGTTGTAATAAAATTTTTCAAGTATTGCGTCTCCCAAAACAAGTCCCTTCTTTCTTCATTATTTATTATTGCATTTTTTACCTTTAGCAGTTTTGTTGCTGATTTTAGCAGTTTCGCTACTGATTTAGCATTTTCGCTGCGGTTTTTATCAATTTCGCCGCAATTTTAGCAGTTTCTCTGCTGATTTGTGGGTGCCGCGCCACGTACAAACACTGTAGCCCCGGCTGAGTCACTTGCACCGACTCTACTCAATTTCGAGGCTCATCCCCACGCCTACTTCGCCCGTCGGCATGGCAGCATACATCTTCGCTTTAGCCGCCAGCGAAACGCAGTGGCAAGGATAGAGCATATCAATCTTTGCACCCTTCAAATATTCCACTGTTTTTTCCAGACGTTCGTCGAGATCAAAGAGATGGAACCCGCCTATAACTCCGGCCACGTGGTTTTCACCTGTCACTTTTTTTGCATATTCCACGATATTGCAAATGCCGGCGTGGGAGCACCCGGTAATCACAAATATACCATCTCTTCCATGATACACCAAAGCCGAATCATCCAAAAGGAAGTCGTCCTCTTTTTCTTCTACACCATCCGTATCACAGGAACAATAGCGATTGCCGCAGGTGCATTTGGCCCGCTCGCCCACAGGCTCTTTATTTTCAAAGTCGTTGGTACGCGGAATCTGACCAAGATATGTCAGGCGGTCCGTAATATGGTAAACCCCTTCAGACAGTGTAACTTCAATCTTTTCATCCAGTTTTTTCAGCTCATTCGGCAGGTCCGCAGACGTCATGCCCTTTCGCAGCTTCAGATCCAAGAGGCGCGTCACTTCCTTTGGAATTCCAATATATTCCGCGCCATCAAATTTCGGTTCGAAAACGCCCGGATGCCCGAGAAGTTTAGCCTTTTTCAAATGCAGCGGCGCTTTCGAAAAGCCCGGATCTTCCCACTTGCCGCAGCCCAGCATGTAGCGGAGCCCGCGCGTGTGATCATCATGTCCGTGCGACAGAACAATGTGCGTCAGAGCGTCCAGATCGATGCCCATCAGTTCCGCATTTTTAAGCACGGCATCAGTGTAGCCCGTATCGAAAAGCACCTTCGCCTCGCCGTCTTCTATATAGTAGCTGACCCCCGGCTCCCCGAAGTAATATTCATCAATATATGTGTAGTTGTCTACCAATACCCTCAGTTTCATAAGTGTTCTCTCCCTTACTTTGCATCTCTGCGATATGCTTACTTCATGATAGCGCTATACTTACTTTATCATACCTGCTGCATATCTCTGCACTATACTTACTTTATCATAATTACTGCATATTCATTCGCTATACTTGCTTCATATAGCCGCTACATACCTCGTGCTATACTTGCTTCATATAGCCGCTACACGTCTCACACTATATATTATACAGAATTTGCCCCGAATAAGCACAAAACATTTCATAATATTTTAATTTTTCTTTTTCCCCAGTATTCATTTAGCGGTAAAAAGCATCCTCAGTCTTGAAAATTGCATTTGGGGATGCATTTTCCCTATCTTCCGGCAAAAAGCTATTTGGGGATGCATCTTCTGCGATTCTACTGCGTTTTGGGGCAAAAACAGGCATCCCTTTTCGCCAAAATCGCGATTTAGGATGCCGGTTTCTGCTTTTGGAGTTGTAGCTATCGGGCTAAGTCAGCACCAGGCGCGAGCCATGGGCTCGGATGCCCGATAGCCCTCGATTCTTAAGATTTAATGACTAGCGTCTGAAGTGCGGCCGGTGCCTGCATGGCGTGGCTAGCGTTTGAAAGGCCGCGGCATTTCCCATGCGAAGTGGTCTGTGTGCAACAGGTGGTGCGATTTCTCACCCAGCGGCTTTCCCAGAAATTCTTCGTAGAGCTTCTGCACATCAGGATTTTCGTGCGAGAAGCGAATGTGATCTTTGGCATCCAGCTCCCAGAGCACTCTGCCGCGCTCGTCGGCCATTTCCTTGCCTTCATGGATTGGCTGTCCGCCGCCGCCCGCGCAACCGCCCGGGCATGCCATAACTTCCACAAAATCATACTCGACTTCGCCGCGCTTGATAGCCTCAATCAGCTTTCTGGTGTTGCCCAGGCCGCTGACTACAGCTACGCGCACCGTGCCTGCGCCCGGCACTTCGAAATTGCCTTCCTTCCAGCCGCGAATGCCGCGGATACCGCTGAAAGCATCCGGATTCGGATTTCTGCCGGTTACCAGGTAGTATGCGGAACGCAGAGCCGCATCCATTACTCCGCCTGTAGCCCCGAATACGACAGCAGCACCTGTGCCTGTACCCAGTGGGCTGTCGAAGTTTTCTTCCTGCAGGTAAAGCGGATTGATGTGGTTGGCGCGCATGATGATATTAAGCTCGCGCGTGGTGATGCTAGCATCCACTTCAGGATCGCCGTTGTCAGCCTTCATGGTCGGCAGCTCGCACTCGCTCTTTTTGGCAGTGCAAGGCATCACGGAGATTACGAACATCTTGGCCGGGTCCACGCCGATTTTCTCAGCGAAATAGCTCTTGGCGATGGCGCCAAACATCTGCTGCGGGCTCTTGGCCGTGGACAGGTTGGCTGTCAACTCCGGATACTGGGATTTGAGAAATCTGATCCAGCCAGGGCAGCAGGATGTGAACATCGGCCATTTGTGCCCGTCGCGATGGGTGAATCGCTCAATAAACTCGCTGCCCTCTTCCATGATGGTGAGGTCGGCTGAGAAATTCGTATCAAATACGTAGTCAAAGCCTACGGCTCTAAGGGCCGCCGCCATGCGTCCCGGAGACGCAAACTGCGGGTTGATGTCAAAAGCCTCGGCCCAGGCGGCCCGGACTGCCGGTGCCACCTGCACTACAGTAGTGATCTCAGGGTCTTCCAGCGCTCTGAAAAGCTTGCTGGTGTCGTCTCTTTCGCTGAGGGCCGCCGTCGGGCAATGCGTGATGCACTGGCCACAGAAAGTGCACTCTGTCTCAGCCAAAGGCTTGTATTGCACGGAATCCACTACGCTGTGGGAGCCTGTACCAAGCAGATCCCAGATATGAACATCCTGAACCTTGTCGCAAATCTGGATGCAGCGCATGCACTGCACGCATTTGTCGTTGTCGCGCACTACCGGCGCCGAGCAATCGATCGGTTCGTGGCGCAGCTGCTTGGTGTAGTGTGTGGCGCGCATCGAAAAATCGTTGGCCAGCGACTGCAGCTTGCAATTGCCGCTTCGCGAGCAGTTGGTGCAGCTCGTATTGTGCTGTGAGAGAAGGAGCCGGACATTGGTGCGGCGTGCTTCCCTTACTTTTGGGGAATTGGTGTAAACTACCATTCCTTCAAGGACTTTGTTATCGCAGGAAGGAACCAGGCGGCTCATGCCCTCCACTTCCACGCAGCAGATGCGGCAGGCGGCGATTTCATTGATGTCCTTCAGATAGCAAAGAGTCGGGATTTCGATGTTGGCTGCGCGCGCAGCTTCCAAAATAGTACTTCCTTCCGGAGCGGTGATGTTTTTGCCGTCTATTGTAAGATTTACCATTTTTCAGTCCTCCCTCCTCTGAAGATTCCGTAACCGAAGTGGTCACAGCGCAGGCACCTGGAGGTTTCTTCGTAAGTTTCCTCCTGGGTGAATCCGCATTCCACGCAATTGAAGTCGGCTTTTCTCTCGCAGGCTTCACGCTCGTATGTATTGATCCTGCCATGAGGCGCCTTGTTGTTGAGCGCAGGAGGCGGTACCTCCACATCGGCGCTGATTTCATGGTGGAATCCGAGAAATTCATCGATATTGGCGGCAGCCACTTTTCCGGCAGCGATGGCGCGGATAACTGTGGCAGGGCCTGTTACGCAGTCGCCTCCGGCAAATACATTGGTCATCTCGCCGTCGCCGATGATCTGGCCTGCTGTGTCGGCGGAAATGTTGCCGCCGCGCTGAATGGAAATCTGCTCAGGATTGATACCGTGGGTCTCGATACCCTGGCCGATGGCTACAACTATGATGTCTGCAGGGATTCTGCGGCTTGGCAGGTCGGCTTTGACAGGCTTTGGTCTGCCGTGGCTGTCCATCTCGCCCAGCATCTGCGGCTGAGTCCAGAGGGCGCAGGCTTTGCCCGCATCATCAGTTTCGATGCGAAGAGGCGCTTCCAAAGTTACCATCTCAACGCCTTCACCGATAGCGCCCACGATTTCTTCGTTCAGGGCCGTCATGTCGTTTTGGTGACGGCGGTATACGCAGGAAACTTTCTTGGCTCCCAGTCTGACTGAACTGCGGCAGACGTCCATGGCCACATTGCCGCCGCCGATTACTACGACTTCTTTGCCCGTGAAATCCGGCATCTTGTCGTCGCCGATGGCACGGAGCATTTCAACTGCGGACATTACGCCTTCACTGTCTTCGCCTTCGATGCCGGTCTTTTTGTCGGTATGTGCGCCGATAGCAATGTAGAGTGCGTCATATTCTTCGGCAAGCTTGCTGAATTCAATTTCTTCGCCGACATTTATATCAGTCTTGTATTCGATGCCAACAGAGAGGATGGATTCGATTTCCGCATCCAGTATTTCTCTCGGAAGTCGATAAGCCGGAATGCCGTAGCGCAGCATACCTCCAAGCTTTTTCTTTTCTTCAAAAATAGTTACTTTGTGGCCCATAAGCGCCAGGTAGTAGGCTGCGGAAAGACCGCTCGGCCCGCCACCCACGATGGCCACTTTTTTGCCTGTTGACTCGGCAGGCTTCGGGTTCGGCACATCGTGGGTCATATCCACGGCGTACCGTTTGATGCCGCGGATATTGACCGGCGCATCGATCATGCCGCGCCGGCAGCGGGCCTCGCACGGATGCTCGCAAATATACGCGCATGCCGAAGGGAAAGGGTTGTCCT